>CALGHC010000271.1 GCA_937915965.1 uncultured Myxococcales bacterium | reverse complement strand
GGTGCCGAGCAGACCGCCGACGCGGCGACCAGGACGCCGCGGCGCGCGCGAACGACGAAGCGGCCGCCGCGACGCTTGGTGCGTGGCTCGCAGAAGCGGCCAGATACGCCGACGGCGACTCCTTTCGCGATCTCGACGCGATCGACCGGCGCACACGACAGCACCACCGAGCCGCAATCGATCAGCTCGGGGATCCAAGTGCGGTTGGGCGTCTGCTTGCCGCAGTCACGGCAGCCCTGTAGGCAGTAGTTCACTGCCTGACACGACGAGACGTTGCGGTCGGTTGGGTGGTGCTCCATCCCCAGCCGCCAACAAGCCGCCAGCATCGTCCGCCCACTGGCTCCCAGCTCGGCCTCGGCTGTAGGGCGCACCTGCAGCTCGGCCTCGATCGCGTCCTGGGCGTCACCCATGGCTCGCTCGGTGAAGACATCGCCGAGACCGAATCGGTCCCGCCAGTCTGCGAGTACGTCGCCTGGAGTACGCACGACGATCGCGCTGTTGATGACGCAGCTGCCGCCAACCATCTCGCCTTGGACGATCGGCATCAGGGCGTTGCCGACGGCGACGCGGGCCCCCCAATCGGGAAAGGTGTCCCGCATGGTGCCCAGCATGGACCAGGGATAGTCGGCGGGATCGAGCCAGGCGCCAGCCTCGATCAGCGCCACCCGCCATCCCGCCCTGGCGAGCACGATCGCCGCCGCCGAACCACCCGCGCCGCTGCCGACGACGACGTAGTCGACCTCCAACTCCAGTCGCTCCTTGTCGCGGTAGCTCACGTGCACGGTCGACCTACTCCTCGCGCCTGGTACCGGGGTCGGGCGGATAGGCGGGCAGCCCCAAGCTGAGACGGACGCCCGCGTCGGCGCCCCAGACCAATCCACCGATGGTCTTGATCATCAGCATCGCCTGACGCAGCAGATAGCTAGGGTGGCTCGCCATGCGCAGGGCGTGGCGGTCCACCCACAGACGCGGCAACAACGGCGCTGGCAACGGCACGAAGACGGTCAACAACGGGCTGATCACGAATAGGAGGATCGAGCCGTGCAGCGCCCAACGTAGGGTCGCTGGTGCTTCGGCCAGCAAGGCACGCAGGAACGGACGGGTGTCGCGACGGTCGAGGCCCTCGAGCTGCCCGCTCGACGGAAAGGTGCGGGCCAGGACCCAAGCGATCAAGCGCACCCACATCGCTCGCAGACCTCCGTTTCGTGCCGGCGCGGCGCCCGCCAGGGCGGTGTTCGAGGCTGGCGCGGCTGGGCTGTTTGGCGTAGAACCGCTCGCCTGCGTGCAGATCGGACGACGCCCGGGCAACACGGACCGCCGCTGCCGCAGCTGCCTGCGGCTACAGCGCCGGCTGGGTGTACGCCTGACGCCGAGACGTGGCCGGCATCGTCGACAGCAGGGGGAGTGATGTCAAGCGAATCAGGGGGCTCCGCGACCAGCGCCGCCCAGGTTGTGATCGCCGAGGTTCGCGCCGCTGCGCAGGCCTGGGCGGCCTTGCCGATCGCCGAGCGCGCCAGCCGGCTGGCCGCCGCGGGCAAGAAGATGCTCGCCGACGCGGAAGGCCTCGCGGAGTTGGTGGCGCTAGAGACCGGCCGGCCTCTGGCAGAGTGCTACGCGGGCGACGTCGTCGGCGTGGCCGACCTCTTCGGCTATTGGTGCAGGCGTGGCCCGGCCCATCTCGCGCCACGAGAAGGTCGAATCCCAGCCCTCGACATGCCCGGCAAGAAGGCCCGCATCGAACGAGCGCCGCGCGGCGTGGTCGCGGTCATCTCGCCGTGGAACTACCCCGTGGCGATCCCGATGCGCACCATCGTTCCGGCGTTGCTCGCCGGCAACGGCGTCGTGCTCAAACCATCGGAGGTCACGCCGCGGTCCGGGGCCTGGCTGGTCGATCAGTTGCGGGGGGCGCTCGGGCCAGTGATTGGCCTGGTCGAGGGCGACGGCAGCGCGGGCGCAGCGCTGATCGAAGCACAGCCCGACATGGTCGTCTTCACGGGCAGCAACACCACAGGACGCAAGGTCGCGATCGCCTGCGCCGAGCGGAGCATCGCTTTCGAGCTCGAGCTGGGCGGAAAGGACTGCGCCGTTGTGCTTGAAGATGTCGACGTCGAGCGAGCGGCCGCCGGCGTCGCCTGGGGCATCTGCGCCAACACGGGCCAGAACTGCGCCGGGATCGAGCGGGTGGCGGTCCACGCTGACATCGCCGGACGCTTTGTGCCGAGCCTGGTCGATGCCCTGGAGCGCGCTCGCGCCGACGTGCCGGAGCTGACTTCAGCGGCCCAACGCCTCGTCGTCGAGCGACACATCAGCCAGGCGCTGGCGGCAGGGGCGCGGTGCCTCACCGGAGGAATGCCCGACGGCGATGGGCCGATCCCGCCGACCCTGCTTGTCGACGTGCCCCGCGACGCGGCGGCGTGGTGCGACGAGAGCTTCGGCCCCATCGCGGTGTTGGAGGTACATGCAGATGACGCCTCGCTTGTTGCCGCCGCCAACGACAGCGAGTTCGGCCTGGGTGCTTCGGTATGGAGCCGCGATGGCGCGCGGGCTGAGCGCCTCGCTGGGGCGCTAACCACGGGCATGGTGTGGATCAACAACCACGCATTCACGGGCGCCGTACCTGACCTTCCCTGGACGGGCCGGGGCGCTTCAGGGGGCGGAGTCACTGGCTCACCCGAGGCTCTGATGCACCTCACCAGGCCACGCCTTGTCGTCATCGATCGTGCGACGGCGCTTGAGCCCTGGTGGTATCCGTACGGCGACTCGATGCTCGAGCTGATGCGCCGTGTCGTGGCGCGCCAACTTCAGGGAGGCATCGGAGCGACGTTGCGGACTCTCGGTGCGCTCAAAGCGCGCAACCGCGATCTGGCAGCCGCGGCCAGAGGCGAAGCCCGCTCCGTCGCTGGCGCGCAGGGCACCGAAGAGGAGCGCTGAGATGCCCGCCTTCGAGTGCACCATCTGTGGTGCGCAGTTCGAGCTCGCCGAAGATATCCTGGCGCGCTTTCCTGGCTGGAAGCCGCGCTATTGCCGCGATCACCGCGACGGCAAACGCAGCGCCGATGGCGAGCGGACAGCCTCTGGCGCCCCCCGGGGCAGCCTGTCGCACCCCGTCCGTCTACAGACAGGACCACTGCCGATCGCCAAACCGGGCGGCCGCAAGGGTCGCAATTTCAGTCACAGTGGCCCGCAGAGCACCGCCGATGTGCTCGCCACACACCACGGCGGCCCAGACAGCGGCATCTTCACAGACGGCAGCTGCGAACCCAACCCCGGACCGGGTGGCTGGGGCATGGTGCACGTGCGCGACGGGCAGATCGTCTCCGAGCGTTGCGGCCACGACCCCGATACGACCAACAACCGCATGGAGATGACAGCGATCATCAGCGCGCTGGAGTCGTTGGCCGAGGACAGCGACGAGACGATCTGGACCGACAGCGATCTCTGCGTGAAGACCCTGACCGTATGGGCGGCGGGCTGGGAGCAGCGCGGCTGGAAGCGCAAGGCGGGTCCGATCGCCAACCTCGACCTCGTTCAGCATGCCTGGGCGATGGTCCAGCAACGTCCGCGCGTCAGCCTGCGCTGGCTGAAAGCGCACGCTGGCAGTCGATGGAACGAGTACGCAGACGCGCTCGCCTCCGCGTGGTCGCGGGCCGACAAATAGTCGCTGGTCCGGACGGGAATTCCCGCTGCCGAGTCCCCTACTGCGGAACCACGTTGCCGTCGGCATCGTGGGTGGTTTCCATGAAGAGGAAACGATTGCAGTGCGGACACTGCACCAGGCTGGAGCAGCGCAGCAGGATCTCGACGAAGCGTGGCTGCAAGACCATGTTGCAGCCGGTGCAGGTGGCGTCGATGACGGGACTCACGGCCCGTCCGTCGCGGGCCTCGGAGATCTTGGCGTAACGACGAACGAGGCGCCGCTCGAGGCCCTCTTCGATCTGCCGTCGGCGAACCTCAACGACCTCGATCGCGGCGTTCATCGAGGCCAACTCATCTGCGTTCGAGGCGGAAGCCTCCGTGGCCTGTACACGTAGGTCGCTGACCTTGTGATCCTCGGCGTCGATCGTCGCCCGGAACTCCTCGATCGCGGCGTTGAGCCGACCGACCTCGTCCTCGCGCTGGGCGATGTTGCGGCGGACCGAGTCGAGCTCGCGGTTGACGGCGACGTACTCGCGCGACTTGTTGACGCCAGACAGCTTGGCCTTGGATCGCAGCAACTTGTCGCGTTCGATCTCAAGCTCACCGGATTTCTTGGTGTGCCAGGTCTCCGCCTCAGCGAGCTTCTCGCGTTTGTCGGAGAGTTCGCGGTCGAGGTGGCTCAGCACTCGCTGCAGGCGATCGAGGTTGCCGATCATCTCGTCCCGGGCCTGGCGAACTTCCCGGATCTCGTCGTCGATGCTCTGCAGCTTGCGCAGGGTGTCGATGATTTCGCGGGGCAGGGTCAAGACGGTCATCGATGTCGCTCCTGGGCGGTGGGCTGTTGGGCCGGGCGCGCTGGCGGTAGTCGGTCCTTGCATGATCAGAACTCCTCGGGCCGCGATCCGCGCGGGGGTCACCCACCACAAACGGGCGGGGGCGAGCCGCGGTCGGGTCGTCCAACTCGAGGTGGACAGGTGGGCCCACCTGGATTCGAACCAGGGACCAGCCGGTTATGAGCCGGCAGCTCTAACCGCTGAGCTATGGGCCCCTCGAAGTGGCGACAGGGCGGCGAACGCGGCGCACGCGCGCACTTCGCAGCGGTCGTTAGTTGACATCCTGAGCCGTGGCAAGTCAAGGCAGCGCTGCGGTTTCCCGCCTTCCTTGCGCCGTGACCATCACGCGACCGACGGGGCCGCCGGATTGCCGGACCCGCCAAACTCGCTCCTCAACCCTCAGAGAACGGCTTGAGGATCTTGGCTCGGCCGGTGTGGCGCAGCTTGCGCAGCGCTTTGGCCTCGATCTGACGGATGCGCTCGCGGGTCACGCCAAACTGCTGGCCGACCTCCTCCAGAGTGTGGTCACTGCGCTCGCCAATGCCGAAACGCATCCGGATGACCTTCTCTTCGCGGGGGGCAAGACAGGCGAGCGACTTGCGGACCTTCTCCTCAAGCGCGGCCATCGTGACCGCGTCAACCGGGCTTGTGGCCTTCTTGTCCTCGATGAAGTCGCCGAGATGACTGTCTTCTTCCTCGCCGATGGGCGTCTCAAGGGAGATCGGCTCCTTGGCGATCTTGAGAACCTTTCGCACCTTGTCGAGCGGCATCTCCATCTTCAGCGCGACCTCTTCTGGGGTCGGCTCGCGGGCAAGCTCCTGCTGCAAGTAGCGGCTGGTGCGAATGAGCTTGTTGATCGTCTCGATCATGTGCACGGGGATGCGGATCGTGCGCGCCTGATCGGCGATCGCGCGGGTGATCGCCTGGCGAATCCACCACGTAGCGTAAGTCGAGAACTTGTAGCCGCGGCGGTACTCGAACTTGTCGACCGCCTTCATCAAGCCAATGTTGCCTTCCTGAATCAGATCGAGGAACTGTAGGCCCCGGTTGGTGTACTTCTTGGCGATCGAGACGACGAGGCGAAGGTTGGCTTCGACCAGCTCGCTCTTTGCCTTGTTGGCCATGCGCTCACCGCGCGCGATCTGCTCGTAGATGCGGCGCAACGCGGAGGACTCGTGGCCTACCTCCTTGCATCGCACGGCGACGATCTTTTGCTTGTCGCGCATCGCCCGCCATGCATCGAGCAGCTCCTCGGGCGTGACGCCATACTTCTTCTCAAGCATGCGCAGCTGCGGCGGGGTCGCCTTCTTGAAGTCGCGAGCCAGGTTTTGCACCGTCTTGAAGTCAAACGTCGGGTCGGGCCGCTTGCGGCCAGCCTTCTTCAGACGTCGTGTCGCCTGTTCGGCGAGGAACATCTCCTGCTGGGCGACAAAGTGAGCGGCCTCCAGGACTTCCTTGACCACCAGCTTGAGATCGTCGGTGATCAGGTCGTACTGCTTGCGGTGCAGGCCGACGTCGAGAAGGCGCTCGAGCAAGGCGCGGCGCATGATCAATTCGATGAAGCGCTGCGACACCGGCAGCTGCATCAGCGCGGTGTTCACCTCTGAAAATACGATCTGCTCGCAGTACTCGGCGTTCAGCGCGGCGTACTCCGGAGGGGCCCCCTCCTCCATCGGCACCGGGCTGCCGTCTTCGTCAAACTCTGGTCGCGGCGCCATCTCCTGGCCCGGTTTCGGTCGAACCCGGGGAATGAAGACCAGCGCGTCAATGATCTGTCGCTGCAAGGTCTCGATTCGTTCGCGATGACCGCGAACCAGCTGATTGAACGAAGAGACGCCCGGGTCACCGATCAGGATCTCGGCACGAGCATCGAGCAGGTCGTCAATCATCGGCACAACGATCTCAAGCGTCTCCAGCAGGCTCTTGCGGAATTGACGGGCGTGCGTCTTGTTGACCTTGTCGGGCAGGCCGTCGAGCAACTGATGCAGGGTGGACTTGTCGGCGCGGGCCCGCTCGGCGAGGAGACGCAGGGCGCGCGTCGCTCCAGTGTCATCCAGCAGGGCACGCAGCAGGTCCTCAAGCTGACGGGTCGGCTTCTTGCGAGCCAGGTCCGCGCGGGCGGCCTCTGCGGGATCTTCGCTGCGAACCCGCTTGAGATAGAGCCGCGCGACCCGCAACAGGGTCGCCATGACCCGAAGCTTCTCACGCGAGTCCTCAGTGAGGCGCTTGCGCTTGCCAGAGCGGTCCGCGATATCGCGAACCTGGGCGCGGCCGACCTGCATCTTCTCGAGCTGATCTGCGACCACCTCGGCAAAGTAGGCGCAGCGGGTCTCTCGATCGAGCAGGCTGACAATCAGGTCGCTGCGCCCAGCCTCTCGTTTGGTCGCGCGCATGACTTTGCGCAGCTTCTGCTGCTCGTCTGCGAATCGTGCGAGGGCGTCGAGGCCTGCGATGGCGTGGTCGCAGATCAGGATCTCGTCGCTGCCCCCCTCACCGTCGTCGAGGTTCTTCACCAGGTCCTTCAGCGAGAACGGCGGCCGCTCACCGCTGCGCCGCGACGCGCCCTCCTCGTCGTCCTCCTGGCTGGCGCGGTCCTTCTCGACCCACGCGATCATCTCGCGCGCTTTTGCGCGCAGAGCCAGCAGCGCGTCGAAGGTCATGTCCGTCGCGAGCAGCGCGCCGAGCACCTCGTGCTCGCCCATCTCGATGCGCTTGGCGATCTCGATCTCACCTTCGCGGGTGAGCAGCGCGACCGATCCCATCTTGCGCAAGTACATCCGCACCGGGTCGTTGGTCCGCAGGAACGGCTCTTCGCCGTAGTCGCCGTCGTCGCCGTCCTTGTCGCCCTGGCTGACCCGCAGGGCGATCTGTCTGAACGACACACCGATGCCCTCGCGCCCCGTCCGGTGATCGAGCACGTACACGTCATTGGCGCGCAGCAGATCCATGACGTGGTCGACCGCAGATCGATCGAGGCCGTCGGATTCAGCGAAAAGCACCTCGACGTCGTCGATCAGCAAGCAGCCGTGGCTCTTGCCAAGTTCGATCAGGCGACGCATGTCGCTCTCTTGGATGTGTTCAAGCATACAGGATGTCCCCAGATTCGGTCGGATCGTCGCCGGATTCGTCCCGGCCACCCGCACCGCGTTTCAGCATTTGGATGCGCTTGCGAATTTCAAAGACCTGATTGCCCAGTTCGCGCCGCTGTTCAGGATCTGCGGCCCGCTTGCCGGCAGCGAGAACGCGCCGCAGTTGCTCGTTCAGAGCCGTGATCTCCATTCGATCAATGACCTGTTCAAGCCAGGCTACTGCCTTGGGCGCGGGCACGTGAGGCGGCTCCACCAAAGCGGCGAGCAGCGCGTTGCGGGCCGGTCCCTGCGCCAACTCTAGCACCCACGTCTGCACGTCATCGTCGCTCGGTGGACCGTCGAGGGCGCCGGCGTGCGCGCAAAGTTGCCCGAGCGCGTCGCGAAGATCGCGATGGCGGAGGAAATCGATCACTCCAGTTGCCGCGATCTCGGCCAACAGATCTGGATACCAGACGGCGGCCCGCGCGAGCTCGCGCTCGTTCTCCGCGAGCGGCGGCCCAAGATCGACCTTGGACTCCGGTGACTCTGGCGACTCCGGCGACTCCGATGACTCCAGCGCCTGGGGCGACCTTGGCTCACGCGATGCTTTGGGCTGGAGCGGCTTGACGTGCCGCAGATATCTCTGCAACTCCGCGCGATTGGACCCCATGCGCGGGTCGAGCAAGCGCGCTCCCAGGTAGTCGCGGGCCATGTCGCGGCCCATCGGATCGCTCATGCCGGCGAGCAGCCCACCGACCTGCTGCATAATCGCGGCCTTGCCTGAGATCGAGCCATCCCATTCGGCGACGAGAGCGTCAATGTAGCCGGTCAGCAGATCGGGCGCCGAGCCAATCAGCTCCCGCCACGCATCGACCCCAAAGCGGCGGACGTAGCTGTCCGGGTCCTCTCCTGCCGGGAGGCTCACCCAGACGCCGTGCAGGTCGTTGCCGACACACAGAGGCACGGCCTTGCGCGCGGCAGCGCGGCCCGCAGCGTCCCCATCGAAGACAAGCGCGACGCGGTCGGTAAACCTCTTGATTTCTCGTATTTGGGCGTCCGTAATGGCGGTCCCCATCGGACAGATAGCGTGGTCCTCGCCGACCTGGTGCAGCATCATCACGTCGAGGTTTCCCTCGACGAGCACGGCCATACCCTTCTTTCGAATGCCGCTACGGGCTTGGAACAGACCAAAGACCTGACGGCTCTTCTTGTAGAGCAGCGACTCGGGCGAGTTCATGTACTTCGCGACGTCGCCGTCTGTACGCACGGTGCGACCGCCAAAGCCACACAGGTCACCCGCAGCCGACCAGATCGGGAACATGAGGCGCTCGCGAAATCGATCGTAGACGCCACGGCCTTCCCGCTTGCGAATCGCCAGGCCAACCTCGAGCAAGTCTTCGTCCTCGAATCCGGCATCGATCAAGTGGCGCGACAAGGCATCCCACCCGGCGGGCGCAGCGCTGACGCCAAAGCGCTCGACGGTCTCCTGATCCAGGCCCCGACCGGCGAGGTAGTCCTGCACCAAGCGGTTGGCTTCCTGGCCAAGCTGGTTCACGAAGAAGATCTGCGCTGCCTTGTTGAGCTCGAGCAGTCGACCGCGACGCGTTCGCGCCGCGCGTTCGCGGGCGGCCGTCTCGGGGTCGAGCTGCTCGCGGACCAGCTCAACGCCAGCGCGATCAGCGAGCATCTCGAGGGCTTCGATGTAGCTCAGGCCACGTGTCTTGCGGACGAAGTCGATCGCGTCACCGCCTTCTTGGCAACCAAAGCAGTGGTAGACCTTGCGATGCGGGTTGACGTGAAAAGACGGCGTCTTCTCGTCGTGAAACGGGCAGACCCCCTTGAACGACGTGCCTGCGCGTTGCAAAGGCACAACCTCGCCAACGATCGACACCATATCGGTGCGGTCGACGATATCGCGTTTGACACGCTCGGGGATCCGCCCGGCGAGTGAATCGGCCTTCATCTGCTTCACGTTGTTTGTGCGGCCTCGTGGTGCGCAGACAGCTGCCCGGCCCGTCCGTCGCGACACCCCTATCTCAACAACCAGATGGTCGAGAGACTCGGTATTGTCCGCTCGGCAAGATAGGACGAAGTCGCTCGCGTGGTGTTTCAGGCCCGATCAGGTTGATCAGATTGATCAGATCGATCAGATTGCCTGCTTAGATGGAGCGGTCGTCTCGCGATGTCCGTCGGCCCCGTCGGGTCGATCGTCACCGTCCTGCCGGAGGACACGGCAGTGTAGGTACGGCGCGGGCACGTGTCAAGCCGATCGCTTCGGGATTCTCCTCGGATTCCTGCGCAGTTGCGTCTTCGTCACTGTCAACCACGGCCGGCAGGTGGAAAGCGTGGGGGGCCATGCTAGACTCCGCGGCCGCCGTGGCCGGGCCGACGGGGAGAGAGCGCATCCCCCGAGGTCAAAGTGCGACGTCAGCCAGTTGGCCTCGACCAGACCGCGCACGAACTCCGCCATGCCTTCTTCGTCCCGACCAACCTCGCTTCTCCGCTGGCTCGCCGGCGACGGTCAACCGCTGGTCGCCGCCTGCCTGCTGGCCGTGGTGCTGCTGCCTGGATTGGGCGACAGCGGCCTGCTCGACCCGTGGGAGATGCAGCGTGCAGCGACCGCCCGGCGGGTAGCTGGGCCAGCTCGGGTGTTGATCGCCGATGGCGACGACGACCTCCTCAACTCGCTGGAGTCCGCAACTGGTGGCGAGCTGCGCCTGCGCCGCGCCGACAGCAAGCAGGCGCTCGCCGCCCTCGACCAGGTGGCGCAGACCCTCGACACCGAAGTGGCTCACGCGGTGGTGGTCGACGTCGACGAGGCGATCGGCCGGCAACTCAACGCCGCATCTGCCGACCGACTGGTCGCGCGCCTCGATCGCGTCGAAGACAAGAACCGCGGCACAGCGGTCATTCTTGTCGGTGACAAGTACCCGCCGAGAGCGATCGAGAGGGTGCTCGCGCAGGCGCGGGCCCGCCGTTTCCACAAGCGGGTCGCCGTGAACTGGTGGCGCAGTTCGCTGCCCGAGAGCGATCAGATCGACGACATCTGGCCCCTCTTTGTCGGCGACGAGTTCGGCTGCAGCCGGGCTGACGCCGCGCAGGTGGTTCTCGCAGCGACGCCTTCCCCATGGACACGGGTGCTGCACAAGCAAGACGGCCATTCGGTCGCTGCGCCTTGGCTCGACACCGTGATCGTCGCGATGGGCCTGCGTGTCTTCGGCGCCTCCGAGTTCGGCGCGCGGTTGCCCGGCGCGCTGGTGTTCTTGCTGCTGGGCGTATTCTCGGTCTGGGCTGCCTCGCAGCTGTGGACCCGCCGCGAAGGCTGGCTGACCCTGCTGGTCTTCGGCACCTTGCCGCTGGCGATCGGCTCGGCGCGAACGGTCACGCTGGAACAAACGCCCCACCTGGGCGTCGCCCTGGTGGCCCTCGGTCTCGCTCTCGGGGCGCTGCGGGGGTTGCGGTCGGGCTGGCTGTACTTCGGCCTGGGTCTGGTCGTGCTCTTCCTGGGCCGAGGCCTCGGTGGTTTGACCATGGCAGCGGCGATCGCCTGTGGCTGGCTGGCCATCGAGCGACCCCGGCGACTCGGCCCATGGGTGGCTGGGTTCGCCAGCCTCGTCGCCCTCGGAGTGGCCGCCGCGGTCGTGCTTGGCGACGACAGCAGCGCCCTCTTGCGCGCCTTCCGTTTCACGCGTTCTCCGTTCGAGGACGGCATGCCCGCAGATCGGCGCGACTTCTCTGCGCTCGTCGGCCAGCTCGGTTTCGCCCTCATGCCTTGGGGCCCTCTCTTCCTCCTCGGCGCGGGCCGGGCGCTCTTCGGCCGCGATCGACCGAGCGGCGACGCCGGCGACGGCGCCAGCACCGGCGCGGGCGACCCGGCCGCGATCCTCGCTGTGCTCGCCTTCGGAGCGCCGCTGCTCGTCAGCGGGATCTTGCTCGTGGACTTCCATCACGCCGTCGCGCCGGTCGTGGCTGGTGCTGCGATCGTCACGGCGCTGCTGTTGGGCGAGGTGCTTGACGGCAAGATATCGGGCCGGCTCGCCGCGTTCATGATCTTCCTGCCCGCCTTTCTGCTGCATCGCGAGAGCGGCAAAGAGGGCGAGACCCTCACCCGCTTCATCACCTTCGATCCGCCCTTCGGCGGCGAGAAGAGCACCTATCAATGGCCCGTTGAGCTACAGATGCCGCGCATCGCGCGTGGCGTGGCGATGCTGGCCATCACCGCCTTTGCCGTTGGCGTCGCCCGGCCAATGGCCGGAGTGCGGCGCGATCTCAGCAGCTTACGGCGTTCTGTGCCGTTCGCGTGGGCCCTCGGCGCGACGATGATCGTCTGGACCCTCGACGTCCTGATCTCGCTGGGCGTCAAGCTCGACGTCCTCCTCAAGACGCTCGCCGCAAAGAGCGGCTACAACTACGACCGCGTCTGGGTGATGATCCAAGGGACTCGCCCAGAGGTCATCGCTGGTGGCGCGCTTTTCGCGACCGTGCTGGCAGTCGCCATCGTGACCTCGGCACGCGGTGGGCGCCCGTTGGGCGGCCTGCTGGGCGCAGGAGGAGCGCTGGTCGCGCGGCTCGGCGACGATTGGCTTGGCTTGGGCCTTGTCGCGGTCGCCAGCATCGCTGTCTTCGTCAGTGGCGCGATGGTCTTTGCGGCGCTGCAGCCCGATGGATGGGGTGGAGCGCTGATCGCGGGCCTCGGTTCCGCGGCCTTCCTGGTGCCCACGTTCGTGGCGCTGGTCGCCGCGGCGTTGGTGGCGCTCGGACGGACCAAGACGGCCGAAGCGACAACGCCTTCGTGGTGGCGAAGCCTGTTCGCGAGCGCAGCTGATCAGCCGTCGATCGCGGTCGGACTGCCGGCGTTGACCGCGCTCGCTGGGATCGGCGTGGGCGCTAGCGAGGCCGCGGGCACCTGGACCTACGGGCTGCTTGCTGCCGTCTGGGCCCTCGCCGTGGGGATCTTCTGCGTCGTCTTCGCGCTAGTTGGTCGCGAAGGTGGTCGCGAAGGTGGTCGCGAAGGTCCTCGCGAAGGTCCTCGCGAAGTTCATCGTCTGATCGCGCCATTGGTCGCGATCGCCGTGGTGGTCGCGGGGACGGTCTTCGCGCTCCTGTTCGGCCGCTACGTGGCCGAGGCGAGCGATTCGTGGCGCTACCTGGCGCGGCTGCTGATCGCCGCTCCCGATAGCGGGCTGCTGATCGCCGTCGCTGTGATTCTGACCCTCAACCGCGCTGCAGCCGGCGGCACCATGCTCGGTCGCGTCCGCGACCGGGCGCTCGCGCTGATCGGGATGTTCGAGCTGCCACACGCCGCCGTAGCCGCCGCAGTGCTTGCCGGCGTCGTCTTTTCGGCGGGCTACGCCTGGACGTTGCTGCCGGGTCTCTCCGTGCACTATTCACAGAAGCACCTGGTCGATCACCTCGACGAGGTCGGCGGCGGCGAGATCGGCGAGGACGGCCAGCCACGTATCTTCAAGTACGGCGGTCAACGTTCTGGTGCGCACGACAACTTCTATACGCAAGGAATGCCAACGCTTGCAGATCGTTCTGCGGTCATCGACCTGCTCGGAAATCGAAACGTCGCCACCCGCGCCAGCGATGTCGGCGACGAGGGCCGCAACCTGACCGTCGCCCTGGCCGGCTGGCGCGACAGCAACGATCGGGACGGCGATCGCCAACGCGACCAGCCAGCCTGGTTCGGGGTCGCAGCCAAAGCCGAGGGCGTGCAGGTGTGGGCGGCGCCCCGCGACTTTGGCGGTGCCGTTCCTGGCTGGCAGCGAGATCAGTGGCGGGGCGGACGCCTGGTCGATCACGCCGGCAAAGCGACGGAGGTCGTCGCCAACACCGCCGACACGGTCACGCTCGCGGGACCAACGGCAATCGTCGCCGGCAGTGGCGAGCGGGCATCGTTCACCCTCGAGCCAAAGGCGGCTGCCGGTGGTGACTGGCGCCACAGCGGCCAACAGCCGGTGCAGCGCTTCGTCGTGCTGGGAAAGGATGAGACCAGCGCGCTGAACCACCAGTACCGCAAGCTCTCGGGCGGCGACCACATGCATATCCTCGACGCTCGCTCGTCGCGGCTGGTCTTGGCGACGAACGAGCTGCGCGAGGGTCAGCAGGACCAGAACTGGCTGGCGCGCGCTGTCATCGATCAGCCGACATTCGACAAGATCGAAGGGGTCAACAAGATCTCGGTCGACTTCGACGGCAAGGTCGAGCTGATCGGCTACAAGCTCGCAGAACGCAGCGTGCGGCGGTCGCAGAAGTACCACCTCACGCTGTGGTTCCGCGTGCGTGCGGCTGTGGACCGCTCGTACAAGCTCTTCATGCACCCCCACCCGCTGCACGCCGACCGTTGGCCGCTACAAGAGGCCACCGGTGACGACGACAAGCGATGCAAGGGATGTTTCCAGATCGACCACTGGCTTCCCGGTGATATTGTGGTGTTCCCAATGGACCAGGAGGTGCCGCTGGGCACCAACGCCGGCCCCAACGACATCATCCTGGGCTGGTACGATCCGTTGAACGACAAGCGCCTGCCGGTGCGCGCGGCGCATGGTGACGGCGTTGTGCGCCACGATGACAACCGCGCGACGATCGGCCAGCTGCAGGTGCGCTGAGACGCGCCGACCAAGCCGACCAAGCCGACCAAGCCGACTACCCGACCGAGAAGCCCGTGATCACCCACACTGCGCGCGCCTACGACACCGACATCCGGCCGGTCCTGTGGATCGATGGGCCGGAGCCGATCGTGCGCATGCTCGATCAGCGCCTCCTGCCGACCAGAACCGTGTGGCTCGATCTGGACGACCCGGAGGCGGTCGCCCGCGGCATCACCGACATGGTCGTCCGCGGCGCGCCAGCGATCGGCATCTCGGCCGCCTATGGAATCGCCCTGGCGATGCATCAGCACGCCCGTGTCAGTCAGGACGCGGACGCCTTCGACGCGACGCTGCTGCGGGTCTGCGACCGCTTCGCCGCGACGCGACCGACCGCAGTCAACCTCTTCTGGGCCATCGATCGCATGCGCGCGGCGGCGGCCAGCGTTGCTGGGCGGCCGATCGACGAGCGAGCCACCCGGCTGATCGCCGAAGCCCGAACGATCCACGACGAGGACATCGGCTATTGTCGCTCGATGGGCGACTTCGGCGCCGCCTTGCTACCCGACGAAGGTGGCGTGATCACCCACTGCAACGCGGGCGCGTTGGCGACCGGTGGCTACGGAACGGCGCTTGGGGTGCTGCGCTCGGCCTTTGCTGGCGGCAAGCGGTTGCATGTCTTCGTCGACGAAACCAGACCCTTCCTCCAGGGCGCGCGCCTGACCGCGTGGGAGTGCGTGACCGATGGGATGGCGGCGACCCTGATCACGGACAACATGGCCGGATCGCTCATGCAGCAGGGCAAGATCCAGGCCGCCGTGGTCGGATCGGATCGCATCGCCGCCAACGGCGACGTGGCCAACAAGATCGGCACCTACGCCGTCGCCGTGCTCTGTCGGTACCATGGTATCCCCTTCTTCGTCGCTGCGCCGACGTCGACGGTGGATCTCGCTTGCGCCGATGGCGCCGCCATCCCGATCGAGGAGCGCACAACGCGCGAGGTCAGCGATATTGGCGGCTGGGCTCCAGACGGGGCAGTGGTCCGGGTCGCCCCCGAGGGGATCGCCATCCACAATCCCGCCTTCGACGTCACGCCAGCCGCACTGGTCACCGCAATCATCACGGAACGCGGCGTCGCGCGGCCCCCATTCGCGCAGCCCTTGCGGCAGATGGTTGAGGCGGCAGAGCGTCTTCGACGCTGATGCCTGTCCGCCAGCGGCCGATTGACGTACTTTGAGTCCTAGCCGCAGCCCGGCGGGCGGCGCGCGACGATTCGCGACCACGGACCTGACAACCCACGCCAGTGCCCCCCCGTCGCGAGCCAGCGCGGGCGGCGGCCACGCCCACGAGAGGAGCATCCGTTGAAGCGTATCCCCAACTTGAACGCCAGCGCCGCGACCCAGCCCAGCGAGCCGGCGGCGCGCGCCGCGGCAGCCGGCGCCAACACCCACCTCGAGACACTCCCGAGCGGTCTGCGGTTGGTGACCCACACCAGCCGCGCGGCGCCGGTCGTCGCCTTCCAGATCTGGTGCGGCACGGGCGCCTTCGACGAGAACGACGACGAACGCGGTCTGGCTCACTTGCACGAGCATATGCTCTTCAAGGGCACCCCAACCCGCGGCGTCGGCGAGATCGCCGGCCAGATCGAGGCGTGCGGCGGCCAGATCAACGCCTGGACCAGCAGCGATCAGACCTGCTACCACGTCGTCCTGCCTGCTCACGAATGGCGCAACGGCCTGGAAGTCCTCGCGGACGCGTATTGCCACTCGCTCTTTGACGGCGATGAGCTCGGTCGCGAGATCGAGGTCGTCGTTGAGGAGATCAAGCGCGCCAACGACAGCCCCAGCCGGGTCGCCTACCGCCGACTTTTCGAGTTGGTCTTCTGCGACCACCCCTATTCGCTGCCAGTGCTTGGCACCAGCGAGAGCGTGCGGGGCATGACCAGCGAGCGGATGCGCGCCTTCTACGGCAAGCACTACGTGGCGGCGAACACGACCGTGGTCGCCGCGGGCGACATCGATGTCGACGCGGTTCGGGCGGCGGTCGCGGAGTTCTTCGCCGACCTGCCGAGCGCGCCGGCGATCGCCAAACCGACGCCTGCGGTGCCACGCCCGAGCGCGAATGCCGCCGTCCTGAAGACAGCCTTCTCCGAGAGCCGGGCGATCGTCGCCTTCCCCGCTCCGCCGCTGCTGGACAAGGACGTGCCGGCGCTCGACGTCCTGGCGCTGGTGCTCGGCCAAGGCGATTCGTCGCGTTTGGTTCGCGAGATCAAAGACCGCCTCGAGCTGGTCAACGACATCGGCGCCTGGTCGTACACGCCTTGGCGCGCCGGCGCCTTCGCCGCGAGCCTGTTGACCAGCGCCGATCGCCTCGCAGATGCGCTCGCTGCGGTGGTCGCGGAGTTCGAACGCGTGCGACGCGAGGGCATCTCGGACGTTGAACTGGAGAAGGCGCGCACGATCTTGCTCGCCGAGGCCACCTACAAGCTCGAGACGGTGCAGGGCCTGGCCCACTCGCTCGGCTACTTCTCGGTCGTCTGTGATGACCCCCTCTGGGAACAAACCTACCACGCCCGGGTCGCAGCGCTGACCAAGGACGACGTCCTGCGCGTCGCGCGGCGGATCCTCGACCCGGCGAAGGTGCAGGTCGTCCAGCTGCTCGGCGAGGACGCCGACGCCGGCGCCGACGGTGCGTCATTGCTCGACGAAGCCGGCCTGGTCGAGCTGGCCCGCAGGGGCATGGCTGGCTCCTCGGCGCAGACAGCCACAAAGCGGTCACGAGATCTGATCGACGGGATCGAGCTGATCGAGCTCGCAAGCGGCGACCAGCTCGTCGTCCTGCCCGACAACAGCGTGCCCATGGTGAGCCTGCGCGTCGCCGCGCTCGGTGGATTGCGTGACGAGACGCCGGCAAGCAACGGCGCCAGCCATATGCTGGGCGAGCTGCTGGTGCGCGGAACGGGTCAGCGCGACGCTGACACGATCGCCCTGGGGGTCGACCGAATCGCGGCGGATCTCGGTGGCTTCTCGGGGCGCAACAGCCTGGGTATGTACGCGGTGACCCTGTCGCAGCACCGCGAGGCTTTGCTCGGCTTGCTCTTTGACAGCCTCTTCGACAGCCGCTTGCCAGAGGCGGAGCTGGAGAGACAGCGCAGCGCCCAGCTGGAGGACATCCGTCATCAGGTCGACTCGCCGGCGCGCACCTGTTTTCGCCACCTCCTCTCGGCCCTCTATGGCGAACACCCGTACGCTTGGGACATGCTCGGTTCAATCGATTCGGTGCGCGGCCTGCAGCGCGACGACCTGATCAGCTACATGCGCGGTCGCCTGGCGCCGGGCCGTCTGGTCTGGTCGGCCGCGGGTGACGTCGACGCCGACGCCCTGGCGCGCGCCATCGAGGCGGCCACGCCGTCCGACCGAGTCCCTCTGGCAGAGCCGCAACCGCCGACCGCCCGGCGACTCGACGCGCCGATCGAGCGCCGCGTGGCGTCCGACAAGGAGCAGGCACACATCGCGATTGGCTTCGCCGGCACCCGGATCGGAGAGACCGACCGCCATGCCCTGCAGGTCATGTCGACGATCCTCAGCGGCCAGGGCGGCCGCCTCTTCCTTGAGCTGCGCGATCGTCAATCGCTCGCCTATTCGGTGACGTCCATGAGCGTTGAAGGCGTCGATCCCGGCCACATCGCGTTCTACATCGGCACGTCGCCCGACAAGGTCGACCGGGCACGCGCGGGCCTCTACGACCAGATCGCGCGCCTGGTCCAGGACCCCGTCGCCGCCGTCGAGCTCGACCGCGCCCGCCGCTATCTGGCGGGAGCGCATGCGATCGGCCTGCAGCGGTCGGGTGCCCGGGCGGCGGCCATCGGATTCAGTGAACTATATGGCCTGGGCCGCGCCGCCTGGAAGGGACATCTGGCGGCGCTCCTCGCGGTCTCCGCAGAGGACATCCTCGCGGCCGCCCAGCGCTATCTTGAGGTCGGCCACCACGTCGAGGTCGTGCTGGCTCCGAACGAGTAGGAAGTCACCGAACTCACTCAGGGCGCGGTCAGCATCTCGACCCATTTGGCCGGGTCGATCGGTGGATCGTCGGCGTCGCGGGTGTTCGTGGCTGCCGACGTCTTGATGCGCTCTTCGATGACCTTCGCCTTCGGTGTACCCTGTGCGATGAGCTCGTCGCCCTTCTGGATCTCGCGGCCGATCATCGACTTCAGGGCCAGGTAGGAGCCCCAGCCGACCTGGCGCACGCCGTTGACGAAGAACGCGGGTGTGCCACTCGCTCCCATCGCCTCGGCCCACTTCGACTCGCGTTGCACTTCGGCGAGCAGGGTCGGGTCGGCGAGGTCCTTCTCGAACTGCGACATGTCGCAGCCGACCTCGGTGGCAAAGCGCCGCAAGCTCGCGTCGTCGAGGGCGCCCTCGTGAAAGAGCTTGTCGTGGTACGGCCAGAATTTACCCTGTCGTTTCGCGGCAGTCGCTGCCATCGCTGCGGGCTGGGCGCGACCGTGCATCGCCAGGGCGTTGTTGCGGAAGACGACCCTGACCTTGCCGGGGAAGTCGAGCACAAGCTGCTTGATCGGATCGGCGGAGCGTCGGCATACCGGGCACTGGAAATCGGAGAAGATCACCAGCTGAGCGACCGGAACCTTCTCGCCGAGGAAGGGAGCGCCAACCTTGGGAGAATGGCCGATCTCGTCCAGATCCGCGCCCTTACCCGCGCCCTCGTCGGTCTGTGCCGACAGGCTCGACGACGCTGCCGGCTTGGGCCGCGCCGCGGACGGGGCGACGGCCGCCGGTTGCACGGTCGGCGACGGGGTCGGTGCGCTTGGCGCCGGCGCCGCCGCGACCTCGATCTCGCCAAGAGGTGCCACGGCCGGCGCGCTCGCTGCCGTCCGGCTTTTGGCGTCAAGGCGACCGACGACGAAGCCGGCGACGAGCAGAACTGCTACCAATCCAATCAGATTCGACTTGTCCATGACTGCATGCTCCTGATCGCCCGTGTCGATCGGGCGGTCTGCGAATCGAAGTACGCGCCGCCGGGGCGCTCCTCCAGCGGGCCAAGCTGCGTGCCCGAGCCACCAAGGTCGCCAGTGACAGCGCGCGAACCGCGGTGGCTATTCCCCGCCCGGTCCAACGAATCTTCTAGTCGACCATCGCCGCGGCGCTCACTGGAACCAGACGGTATTTGTTGAAATCATAGGTCAACACGCCGGTGATGGAGCTGTACTTCTTGCCCTTTTCGACGTGGACGGACCAGGTCTTGGAATCGCCGTCGTAGCTGGAAAATCCCGTCGACCACGCCAGCGACGGCTTGACGATGAGTGACTGGTCGTTCTCGTCCTTGCCGATCACGATCTCGCCGTGGGTCTTGCCATCGTCACCCTTGAACTCGACGTTGCTGACGACCACATCGTTGAGCGTGACCAATGCGCCCTCGTACTTCTCATTGTCGTCGGTCGAGGCGGTCTCGCCGATCGCGTCAACGGTGAGGGTCGTCGCGACAGGGGCCTCGACGGCCGTCTCCTTGCTCCACAGCTTCGCGTCGAACTCAGTGAAACAGTAGTACGTCAGCGCGCCGCCAGTGACGGTGATCACGTCGCCGGGCTTGAGCGCTCGAAAGGCATTGTCGGCGCCGCCGTCGTCCGGCTTGCTAGAGCGCTTCACATACAGCCCGCTCCATTCGCCGCCGCCCTTGCTCTGCACATAGACGGCGTCGAATGTCTTCTGCTTCTCGACGCTGGTGACGACGACCAGGTCACGCAACGTGACGCCCTCCATGAAGTTCTGGAAAGCCGGCGCGCTGCATTTGGCCGCTTTGTCATTCTTCTTCACGTCCGCGACGGTCACTTCGGTCGCGGTGCCGCCGGTGTCGGCACCGCCGGTATCGGCGCCGACTGCAGCGTCGGCCCCAGCTGTGGTATCGGCACCGCCGCCACCGCCGGTGTCGGTGGCGGTCGCGGTGTCGGCGGCACCGGAGCCGCCGCCGCTTGAACCGCCAGTAGCCGCGCAGCCCAGCGGCCCGATCGCCAGGGCGGCCGCGAAGGCGACCAGGTGGATGCTGGTCAGGCTCTGGGCTCGTGTATCAGTGTGTATCAACGCCATGGTGCTCGCCTCGCTCGTTCGGGGGGACCGTCGCAACGACGGTCGGGGGATCGCGCTGGCCGACGGCCACTGCATGGCGCAGGGATCGAGCCGCAACGGGCCGACAGGGTAGGGAGATGGCCCGAATCAGTCAAACGATCCTGTCGCTGCAAGTGGCGATCTTGCGACCCGCCCGTCAGACAGCGCCCAGCACTTCATCGGCTGCCTCGACCAACCAACGCACGGCCTGCCGGCATTGCGCCGCGTCGACGATGAGCGGGGGCGTGAAGCGCAACACGCGTGGCCCCGCGATCGACAGGAGCAGTCCCTTTTCGCGGGCGCGCGCGACGACGTCGCGTGCCTCGCCATCGATCTCGATGCCGATCATCAGGCCGCGACCGCGGACCTCGACGAGCCACGGCCGCGGCGACAAGGCCGCGCGCAGCTCGTCGATCAGCAGCGCACCGAGCTCGGCGGCGCGCGCGACCAGCGCGTCGCGCTCGTAGACCGCGAGCACAGTGCGGCCCGCCCGACAGGCCAGAGCGTTGGCGCCGAAGGTCGACGCGTGGGTCCCGGGCTGCAACGCCTGGGCGACCTCGGCGCGGGCCAGCATCGCGCCGATCGGTACGCCGCCACCGAGCGCCTTGGCCAGCGTGACGATGTCGGGGACGATGCCCTCTTGCTCAAACGCGAAGAAGGTCCCGGTGCGGCCCATACCAGTCTGGATCTCGTCGAGCACGAGCAGCAGCCCGTGCGCGTCGCACAGCTCGCGCAGCGCAACGAAGAAGCCCGGCGGTGGCAGGTGTACGCCACCTTCGCCCTGAACGACCTCAATGAGCACGGCACCGACCTCGTCGTCGATCTGAGCGGCGATGCTGTCGATGTCGCCGAAGTCCGCGTGGCGAAAACCCGGAACCAGCGGCGCGAAGCCGTCTTGGTACTTGGCCTGCGCCGTCGCGCTCATCGCCGCCCATGTGCGTCCGTGAAAGCTGTTCCAGGCGGTAATGATGGCAGGCCGCGCCGCGCCCCGAACCCGCGCGTGGTAGCGCCGCGCGCATTTGATCGCGGCCTCGATGGCCTCCGCACCAGAGTTGCTGAAGAAGCAACGCGCCGCGCTGCCGTCGGTCGCCGACTCGAAGCTCCGGCACAGCTCGGCGGCCAGAGGTGCGGCGTGGCTGTTGTGCCAGTAGTTGGACTGATGAATGAGGCGGCCAGCCTGATCCCTGATCGCCGCCACCAGGTCGGGGTGACCGTGGCCGAGCGCGTTGACGGCGACGCCAGCGGAGAAGTCGAGGAAGCGGCGCCCGTCGGTCGTGATGTTCCAGGCGCCTTCGCCGCCTGCGAATACCAACGGAGCGTTGCGGTAGTTGGGCGTGAGATACTGGCCGGCCAAGGCGACCACCTGCGCGTCGTCCAGTTCCTCCAGGATGATCGGTGGGGCGGGCTCGCGAACAGTCATCGAGGCGTCTCCTCACGGGCGATGTGAACCCGCTGCGCGGAATCGGCGAGGTGGCTGTGTCGAGCGCTGGGCGCCCGCGCCGAGGTCAAGCAGCATAGCGGCGGGCAGCGTCGGTGGCGAGCGGTCGCGGCGACGTGTATGCGGCCTCGATCGTCCCGGGTCTGCCGTCCCGCCCCCTGTCATTTCGAGGATTCTCTTGCCATTTCAAGCATGTGGTGGAGATGCCTATTTCTTGACGGCCCTGGCCGCGGGCCCTAGCCTGTCGACGGAGCCGGCGTGTGTGCCGCTTGTGCGTCACGGATCGTTCGGTCGACGTCGAGAACCGGGAAAGGACGACGACATGGCGGTCAAGCACGCAGTCGGACTGGACATCGGCAGCTCGTCGATCAAGATGGCTCACGTCAGAACTACCAAGCGCGGCGTGCAGTTGCTTGCCTTCGATACAATCACCTTGCCGCCTGGCACCATCAAGGACGGCGCGATCATGCACGCGCCCCGCCTCAGCGAGCGGCTTCAAGAGCTGTGGCAGCTCAATCGCATCCGCCACAAGCGGGTCGCGGTATCCCTCTCTGGGCACTCGGTGATCATCAAGAAGATCAGCCTGCCTGAGATGACCGAAGAGGAGCTGGACGATTCAATCCAGTGGGAAGCCGAGCAGTACATCCCCTTCGACATCAAAGACGTCAACGTCGACGCCCAGATCATCAACCCGCACGCAGGCCAGGGTCAGATGGACGTGCTGCTCGTCGCCGCCAAGAAGGCGGTCATCGAGGAGCTGATCGACGTCGTGCGCGACGCAAAGCTGGAGCCAGCCGTCGTTGATGTCGACGCGTTTGCCCTGCACAACGCCTTCGAGTTGAGCTTCGACCGCCCCGCCGACGAGACGATCGCGATGCTCAACGTCGGCGCGTCGACGATCAACATCCACATCATCGCCGAGGGCCACAGCGCCTTCACGCGTGACATCACCGTCGGCGGCAACCTGTTGACGGAAGAGATCAGCAAGCAGTTCGCGGTGCCGTGGGAAGAGGCGGAGCACATGAAGACGTCCAGCGAGACGACGCTGTCGATGTCCGGTGTGCTGCGCGAAGTTCAGCGCATCTCTGACCGGGTCAGCGAGACGCTGGTCAGCGAGATCCAGCGCAGCCTGGACTTCTTTGCGGCGACCTCCATGAACGCGGACATCTCGACCATCTATCTGTCGGGCGGCGCCGCGTTGCAGTCCGGACTGATTGAGGGACTTGAACGACGTCTGGGCGCCGAGGTGCGCGCCCTCAACCCATTCCAGAACATCCTGATCGATGAACGCAAGTTCGACGTGGCGCTGCTGCAACGCATGGCGCCCATCGCCTCCGTAGCGGTGGGGCTGTCCCTGCGCCACCCGGGAGATCGGACGTGACGCTGATGCTGGCCATGATCCGAATCAACCTGATCGGCACGCCGAAGAAACGGCGTCGTGGTTTGGGTCTGTCGGCGGTTCCCAACGTCGGCATCCTCTTCTTCTTGATGCTGCTGATCGGCGAGGGCGCGCTGCTGTTCTCGTGGCACGCCGACGCGTCGGAGGCAGCGAGGAGCGCCGAGCAGAAGGTCGCGTTGCACAAGGTCGAGCTGGAGGGGCTGAAGCAGACCAAAGGGGAGATCGACAAGCTGCAGACCGAGGTCAATCAGCTCCAGAAGCAAGCGCTGATGTTCGAAGAGCTCACCGCGCGGCGACGTGGCCCGGTCGATGCCCTGACCTACCTCTCGTTCGCCTTGTCCAAACGCGTCGCCGGCGAGACCGCCCGGGCCGACGAGCGCGCGCTTGAGGCCGCTGGCTGGCGCGTCTCGTGGAATCCTCAGCGTGCCTGGTTCAAGTCAATCCGCGAGAAGGACGGCGAATCTACGATCATCGGCGAGGCCATCGATCACGAAGACGTCGCCGAGGTGCTGCGCAGGTTGGAATCGAGCGCCTACTTCCGCGAGGTCAAGCTCGTCTACCAGGAACGCAAACACGATGAGTACCTCAACGCGGACTACATCGACTTCAAGATCAAGGCGAGCCTGATCTACCTGATCGAGCCCTTCGGGGTGCCCGACGCGCCGGATCCGGCCACCGGGAACGAATTGCCGACTCTGGAACAGGAAGCAGCTGCAGGGGGTTCACAGGACGAGGCGGGCGCGCTGGACGGGCTGCCCAGACCATCGTCGGTGCCTGTGCTGCCAACCGCCGTGAGCGAAGCCACTGCGGCCACGGTGATCGGCGCGCCTTGAGGCGCTCAGGTCCCAGGAGGTGAACGGTGTTCGAGCAGCTGACGAAACTCCCGCCCGCCCAGCGCGCCGCCGTTCTTGCTGCGGTCCTCGCTCTGATCGGCGCGGGTGCGTACTTCTTGCTGGTCGAGCCGGAGCTGAACAAGGCACAGGCGGCGCGCGCGACGCTGAAGTCGACGATGGACGAGGTCGACCTGCTCAAGGCGAAAGCCAGCGCGGAGGCGCTCGAGGAGCTGCACAAGCGCCGCGACACTCTGGTCGAACTCGACAAGGAAAACCGCAAGATGCTGCCGCGGGCGGAAGAGCTGCCCGACTTCATCCAGACCGTCCAGGAAGACGCGAACCGTGCTGGCCTGATGGTCAAGCGATTCGACCGGCTCAAGCCCGAGAGCCGCGATCTCATCGACGCGATCCCGGTGAAGATGCAGGTCGAGGGCTCCGCGTCGCAGTTGATCGCCTTCCTGCGGGTCTATGCCGGTCCCAACCGGCGGGTCATCAATCTCCATGAGATCGCCATCGAGGACCTGCCACCGGACATCAGCGAGCTCGTCAACGAGCTGCAGAAGACGAAGCCGCGCGAGTTGATGAACATCGCCGAACAGGGACCGCCGCGAACCGCGGAAGAGAAACTCGCCGAACACATCGAGGTCCGCCTGTTGGGCGCCAAGAAGGCCAAAGTACGCGCGTCCTTCACGGCGTACGCCTTCCTGTGGACGGGCGAACCCGCCGCGGGCGATGGCCAGGAGGCCGGTGGCACGAAGGTGAAGAAGAAGCGGACCTGAGGCGGCAGCGCCAGCGACCGGCCCTGTGGCCTAGCGGCACTGCGGCGCAGCGGCCCAACGGCCCAACGGCCCAACGGCCCGATGAGAGGAAAGCGTGGACACCACGACGACACAATCAAGCTGGATGCCCCTTCGTTCCACCCGGCGAGGCGGTGTCGGTCACGTCTGGTTGGTCGTGCTGCCACTCTTTGTTGTCGCGGCCGTCGCAGCCGTCACAGCAGGCTGCGGCGAAGAAGAGAAGCCCAAGGGGACCTTCTGGAAGCCACCTGAGCCCGGCAGCGAAGAGGCGGTCGCCGAGGTGCCCGAAGACACCGAGTGGATCACCCTCGGCGAGAACCCCAAGTGGGTGCCGGTCAAGCCGCTACTTGAGCGATATAGGCTGCGCAACATCGGCGAACTCAAGAACCCGATGATGACTCACCTCGTCGAGTTCGTTGAACCACCCGACATCGATCCGACCAAGATCGAGGCGGACCAGGCCGAGACACGGGCCATCCTCGACGAGCCCCCCCAGCTCGATGTCGACATCAACGATGTCCGCACCAGCGGTCCAATCGAGCGCTACGAGTTGGTCTTGCTGATGAGTGGAACTCCACGACCCAAGGCGGTGATGGTGACCGCCGACGGCACCCGCATCGATCTCGAGCGCGGCGACCCGATCGGCATCGAAGGGGGCCGCGTCAAGGCGATCCTCCAGTACAAGATGCTGGTCGACGTGCCAGGCGAGAATGTCACTCGCGAGATATCGATAGCGCCGCCGCTGGTCAGCTTCGCTCAGTAGCTAGCTTCGCTCAGTAGCCAGCTTCGCTCAGTAGCCAGCTTCGCTCAGTAGCCAGCTTCGCTCAGTAGCCAGCTTCGCTCAGTAGCCGCGGCCCGGGCCCGATGGCCATCGACCCCTGTGGCAACCGCAGCTGACCGCGACCGGGCCTAGACGGCCGCAACAAGCAGCACCAACACAGCACAACGCACCAACAATAATCATGATTGTCGACCAGAGGTTTTGTTGACACCCTCCCCCCCCCCTCTAGGATGGGGTGTGGAATGGATGGGGTAGGTTTCGCCTCTATCCTCGCGCACAGGGAGACCGAAGCGATGCAGCCTACAAGCGCCCTCCGCAGAACGGCCAGTCTGGTTCTAGTGTTGCTGCTGGTCCTGCCCGCCCAGCCTTTGTGGGCGCAATCGCCACGCGCCCAGCGCGGTGGCGCGGCGGCACTCAACGAGCTCCAGCGAATCGAGGTGCAGGAGTCGTCACAGACGACGGTGATCGCGGTTCACGGCCAGGCCGCGCCGACCTTCACGACCTTCCGCCTTGAGAAGCCGTTCCGACTGTTCGTCGACATCGCCGGCGCCAGCGTTGGCTCGATCGACAAGCCGGTGGCGGTGAACAATGGGGTCATCCGTTCGGTCGAAGTCGTGCCCTTCCAACGCGGTGCAGCGCTGCATGGCCGCGTGATGGTCACCTTCGAGCGCGACGCCCTGTACCACGTGCGGGCTGACGGCGACACGGTCGTCATCGTCGTCGACGGCTCGGATCGGACCCTCGATAGCCGCCAATCGGCCGACATCGTCGAGGCCGAGCGCACTGCACGCGAGGCCGCGCAGCGCGAGAAGCGTCTGCTTGACGAGTTGCGCGAGGTGCGCGGCCGCGAACAGAAGGCCGAAGGTGATCAGAAGAGCGCGGTCGCCGAGCAAACGCGGCTGCGAACGGAACTCGAACAAGCCCGCGACAAGCTCGCCCAGCTCGCCGCCACTGGCGACGACCTCAACGCCAAGCGCGCCCGCGCCGACGCGCTGCGAGCCGAGGTGGAACGCCTTGAGAGACGCTCTCAGAGCGCCAACGGCGCCATGCAGCAGGTCAACGACCGCCTCGCAGCCGTCCAGCAACAGGGCAACGCGCTACGCGAGCGCCTCCGCAAAGAGCAGGAGAGCCTCGCGGCGGTCATCACCCAGCGCCGAAGCGAAGAGGCGCGGATCGCGCTGCTGCGCGACCAGATTGCCAAGCTGAATGCAGCCACCGAGAAGACAGACAACAAGCGGATGAAGGCCCTGCAGGCGCAGTTGGACGCAGCCCGCAGTCAGGCCGAGCGGCTGCGCACCGAGGCCCGCGAAACCCGCGAGACACGGCGAACGGCGCAAGCTGAAGAGGTCATGCGCCTCCGCGAGGCGGTCGCTGCGAAGGATCGCGAATTGAAACAGGCAGCGGCGGCACGCGGCAACAAGCGCGACGCTGAGACCGAACGCCTGCAGGCGGAGCTGCAAGACAGCCGAGCGCGCCTGGCCGAGAATGAGCGTGTGCTGACCGCGGCTCGCCAGGCGGATGTGGCTCGAGCAGCGGCTGAAAAGCGCTGGCGTGCCACTCAGGAACAGCTCGACAAACGCAACGCTGAGCTGGCAGACGCCCGCCGTTCCCTCGCCGACGCAGAGAAGCGTCAAACAGAGGCCCGCGACAAGGCGGCGGAGGTGGGACGCCTCCTCAATGCCCGCGAACAGGAATTGCAGAACGTCCGCGCCGCGCTCGCCAAGCGCGAGGGCGTCCTCGCCGCCGAGTTGGAACGTGCGCGGGAGCGCGAAGCCCGCGCGCGCAAGGAAGGACACCGCGCCGAGGCCGAGATCGCCGCGGGCGAGCGCCAGCGCCTTGAGGCGAGCCAGAGAGGTCTCAAGAGCGAACTGGAGCGCAAGGACGCCGATCTGGTCCGCGCCCGCGACGAAGCAGCGAAGAACGAGCTTGCGCGCAAGAAGGCCGAGAAGGATCTCGTTGGCCTTGAGAATCGACTCGCGCAGCGTGAGAAGGCCCTCAAGTCCTTGCAGCAGCGCACCGCACAACGCGACCGAGAGAGCAAGGCATACGTCAGCAAGCTGGCCGACGCGAGGGCCGAGGTGGCTGGCGCCCGCAAGAAGCTTGAGGCACAGATCGCCGAGCGGGACCAGCAGCTCGCTGCGATGGAGAAAGGCCTGCGCAGTCGACTCGACGCCACCCGCGCCGAGCTCGCTCAGGCGCGCGGTGACAATGATCGACTCGGAGCAGAACTCAACACTGCCCGAGAAGCGGTGGCTGAGGCGATGGCGAAAGAGGCTGCAGCCAGCCAGCGCGCGGCGGACGTCAATCGACTGCTCGCGGACCGAGAACGCGAGCTTGAGAATGTGCGCAGGACGCTGACTCAGCGCGAGGCGGTGCTCGCGGCCGAGGTGGAGCAAGCACGCGCCAGGGAACAGGCCGCGACCAAAGCCGGTCGCCAGCAGGAGGCCAGTCGGGCAGCCAGCCAGCGCCAGCAGCTCGAAGCGTCGCAGCGCACGCTGCGCACCGACCTGCAGCGCAAGGACGCCGACCTCGAGCGGGCGCGGCAAGAGGCCGTGGCCAACGCTGCGGCCCGCGCCAGTGCTGAGAAGGACGTCGAGGCCCTACGCAGCAGGCTCGCTGCGCGCGAGCAAGCGCTCTCCGCCCTCAAGAACGTAGAAGTCAACGCCGACAAACGCTCAGCGGCCCTGGCCGGCAAGCTGAAGAAGGCCGAGTCCCAGGTTGCCGCCGCACGCCGCGAGCTCGAGGCGCAGGTGACCCAGCGCGACCAGCAGCTGGTGCGCATGGAAGAGCAGGTCAAGCAGCGGCTCGCGGCGGCGCGCGCCGACCTCGAGGTGGCCCAGCGTCAGAACGCCAACCTCAAGAACGAGCTCGGCGAAGCCCGCAAGGCAGTTGCGGCTGCTCACGAGGGAGAGGCTCTGGCCCGCCGCAAGGTGGCCGAGGTCGGCGCTGTGCTCTCGGCGCGCGAACAGGAGCTGACCCGCGCGCGCAGCGAGTTCGATCGGCGCGAGGCCCAGCTCAAGCGGGATCTCGACGAGGCCCGCGCCCGCCAGGAGGCGGCCATCAAGGCCGGTCGCTCGCGAGACGCGCGCGACGCCGCTGAGGAACAGGAGCGCATCGCAAAGGCACGCAAGGCCCTTGAGGCGGAGCTCGCAGGCAAGCAAGCCGAGCTCGTCAGCGCCCGTCAAGCCGCCGACCAGGAGGCCGAAGCCCGCAAGCAAGCCGAGCAGAAGCTCGTCGCCCTGCGCAGCGATTTCGATCAGCGCGAGGCCCAGCTCAAGCGCGATCTCGACGAGGCCCGCGCCCGCCAGGAGGCGGCCATCAAGGCCGGTCGCTCGCGAGACGCGCGCGACGCCGCTGAGGAACAGGAGCGCATCGCAAAGGCACGCAAGGCCCTTGAGGCGGAGCTCGCAGGCAAGCAAGCCGAGCTCGTCAGCGCCCGTCAGGCGGCCGATCAAGAGGCCAAAGCCCGACAGCAGGCCGAGCAGAAGCTCGTCGCCGAACAGCAGCGAACGGCGGTGGCGGAGAGTGGGGCAAAGCGGATCGCTGGCTTGCTCGAGCAGCGCGAGCAGGAGCTGCGCCGGATGCGCGATGAACTCAGCGCCCGCGAGTTGATGCTCAGCGAGCGAGTCCGTGAAGCGCTTGAGCGCGAAACGCAGGCGCGCAAGCGGGGCGACGACGCAGCGATGCGCCAGGCGGCCGTCGAACGCGGTGGACTCGAAAAGAAACTCGATGAGCTGCGCAACGACGTCACAAGCAGCCGCAAGGCTCTGGAGACCGCACAGCGCGAGGCCGCTGAGCACAGCGCAGCACGCAAGGCGGCAGAGAAGCGTGCGGCGACTCTCGACAGCGCCTTGAAGGCGCGCGAACAACAGTTGGCCGCCCTGCGTGCAGCGCGCGCCAGCGATTCATCCGAACGCAGCGCGATCCGCAACGCCGAGAAGGCCGTCGCGGCGGCACGCACAGAACGCGACGCTGCGATCTCTGCGCGAGACGCGCGCATCCAGGGCCTGGAGCGCGAGCTGCAGGAGCGCCTCGCCCGCCTCAAGGCAGACCTCAACGCGCAGCTTGCTCGCCGTGAAGCGGAGCTGAAGCGCTCGCATGAGCTGGCGCTGGCGACGGTGCGCACCGAGACTGATGCCAGGCAGCAGGCGATCGAGGAGCGCGCCGGCCGCATCAAGGGGCTGTTGGTCGAACGAGAGGCAGAACTCGCCAAACTGCGCGACCAGACGCGCGAACGAATCGTCTCGCTTGAGCGTGGGCTGACGGAGGCGAGACGTCAGACGCGCGCTGCAAAGCGCGACGGCCGAACACAAGACGCCAAGCGGCTCGCCGCGCAGACAGCGGAGCTGCAGCGGGCGACCCGCACGGCGCGCGTACAGCTCACCGCGCGCGAACGCGAGATGACCGGCCTGCGTCGCGAGGCTCAGCGAGAGAAGCGAGCCCGTGAGGCCGCCGAAAGCCGCGCGACCAAGTTGGCCAGCAGCCTCGACGCCCGCGCTCGCGAGCTCGACCTCCTGCGACAGGACAATCAAGCTTCGTCTCGCCGCATTGATCAGGCTCAGAAGGCGTTTGCCACGACCCGTGATCAACTCGCGCAGGCCCAGGCCGCGCTGGAGAAGCAGCAGCAGGAGACGCGGGACGCGCTACAAAAGCAGATCGCCGAGACGCGAGCGATCCTCAAGGCCGAGTTCGAGGCCCGTGAGCAAGCGCTGGTGGCCCAGTTCGAAGCGCGCGAGCAGGCGCTGAAGGTCGCCCTCGACAGCGAACGCCAGCGAAGCGCCGAGCTGAGCCGCAGACGAGAGCCATCGGCGACCAACCGCGGCGAAGCTGTCGCAGCGTTTGTTCGCAAGCAAAATGACCGAATTGCCGTCCTCGAAGCGCGCGCTGACCGCGAACGTGCGACGGCGGAGGAAGAGCGCCAGCGCGCCGGAAAGCTGGCACTGGCGCTGCAGG
>CALGHC010000270.1 GCA_937915965.1 uncultured Myxococcales bacterium | reverse complement strand
CCAGCCGCCGTCTTTGAGATGACCATCGGTGGTCGCGCCGCAGCCGCCACCAGACACGTCGACCTGCGCGACCCGGCCACGCTTGAGGTCGTCGCCTCGGCGCCGATGGCTGACGCCGTCACAGTCGACGCGGCTGTCTTCGCGGCGGCAGGTGCGTTTCCCGAGTGGGCGGCCGACGAGGCGGCGCGCCGCGCCGGGCTCGCTGCGTTGGGCGACGCGCTCCTCGCCCATGCCGACGAGATCGCCGGGCTGCTGACACGCGAGATGGGCAAGCCGACAGCGTACGCCCTGGGCGAGGTCAAGTTCTCGGGGATTCTCCTCAAGAAGTATGCCGGTTTGGCGATCGCCGAGGATGTCATCAAGGAAGACGATCGCGTCGCGATTCGGATGATCCGCAAGCCGTTGGGCGTGATGGCGGCCATCACCGCGTGGAACTACCCGGTCGCGCTGCTCGCGCAGAAGATCGGCCCCGGCCTGCTCGCGGGCAACACGATCGTCGTGAAGCCGTCCCCCTATGCCCCACTGACCGCGCTGCGCATCGGCGAGTTGGCTCGCGAGCTGCTGCCGCCCGGCGTGCTCAACGTCATCAACGGCGGCGTCGACGTCGGTCGCGCCCTGGTCGAGCACCCGTTGCCAGCCAAGATCAGCTTCACTGGGTCGACGGAGGCCGGTCGGCAGGTCATGGCCAGCGCCGCGACGACACTGAAGCGCTGTACGCTCGAGCTGGGCGGCAATGACGCCGCGGTGATCCTCGAAGATGTCGATCTGGCGCGCGCCGCCAAGGCGATCTTCTTCGCCGCCTTCGACAACTCTGGGCAGACCTGCATCGCGGTCAAGCGGATCTACGTGCCGCGTCGGTTGCACGACGAGTTCGCGGACGCCTTCGCGACGGTCATGCGCTCCGTACGGATGGGGCACGGCATCGGCGAGGGAGTGGGACTGGGGCCGCTGGCGACACGATTTCAGCGCGAACACGTCGCTGAGCTCGTCGAAGACGCGCGGTCGCGCGGCGCGACGCTGGTCCAGGGCGAGATGCCCGGCCTGCCCGGCTGGTTTCACCCCGCGACGCTCGTGTTGGGGCTGGACGATGACGCCCGCCTGGTCCGCGAGGAACAGTTTGGTCCAGCGGTGCCGCTGCTCGCCTATGATCACATCGATGACGCCATCTCGCGCGCAAACGCCAGCCAGTACGGCCTGGGCGCGTCCGTGTGGGGGCGCGACGAGGCCGCCACCGAGGCGGTCGCGCGCCGCCTTGAGGCCGGTACGGCGTGGATCAACACACACGCGGTGCTGCTGCCGATCGTCCCCTATGGCGGCCTCAAGCAGAGCGGAATGGGCTTCGAGGGCGGTCCTCTGGCGGTCGACGGCTGCTCGGCGATGCAGGTGGTTCACCGACGCAAGTAGCCGAGTCGCCCGTGCGGTGTGGGCCGTGCGGGCGGTGCGGGCCCTGCTGGCCGTGCGGGCATTGCCGGCCTTGCCGGCGGCAGCTGCCTCCTATTCGTCCCAAATGTTCGCCCTCGACGCCAATTCGGCCCGAAATGGCGTTGAGTCGGCGCAGAACTGACGCGATCTAGCTCGAAATTGACGTTTCAGGCCGGTGTTTTGGCCAAAATCTCTCGATTTCGCGCTTGCGGCCCGGCGGCACTTCTTCTAGACCACTCGGCAGCGACGGCCGCTGGTCAGCGAATCCAGCGGCATCCCGGAACGACCCACCCAAGCGGTCGGCCCCATCGGCCGGCCGACAAGAAACAGGAGCACCCCATGAGCGTTCTAGTTGGCAAGCAGGCCCCCGATTTCGAGGCGGACGCCGTCCTCGGCGATGGTTCTTTCGGCACCATCAAGATGTCCGACTACAAGGGCAAGAAGTACGTCGTCCTCTTCTTCTATCCTCTGGACTTCACGTTCGTTTGTCCCAGCGAGATCATCGCGTTCGACCGGCGCTTCGGCAAGTTCGAGGAGAAGAACGTCGCCCTCCTTGGCTGCTCGGTCGACAGTAAGTTCAGCCACTGGGCCTGGCGCAACACCAAGGTCCGCGAGGGCGGCATCGGCCCGGTGCAGTTCCCGCTGGTCGCCGACATCACCAAGCAGATCGCCCGCGACTATGACGTCCTGATCGACGACGCGGTCGCCCTTCGTGGCGCCTTCCTGATCGACCGCGACGGTGTCGTTCAGCACCAGGTCATCAACAACCTGCCACTTGGCCGCAACATCGACGAGATGCTGCGGATGGTCGACGCGCTGCAGTTCACCGAGGAGAACGGTGAGGTCTGCCCCGCCGGCTGGCAGGAGGGCAAGCCCGGCATGGAGGCGAACGCGGACGGCGTCGCGTCGTACTTGTCGAAGAACTCGCGCCGCCTGTAGAGGGCGGCATATGCCAGGCATACGCTAGAGCGGACGGCGGTTTGGGGGCGAATGCCTTCAAGCCGCCGTTTCGCGTGGCCGCGACGCCATGCTAGACTCGCCGCCCCTTGCATCGCCTGCATCGCCTGCATCGCCTGCATCGCCTGCATCGCCTGCATCGCCGCCCCGCTCCAGCGAGAGACGCCCATGACTGCGCCGGACTGGCTGACTGATATCTCGCTCATCACCTTTGACTGCTTCGGGACGTTGCTCGACTGGCGCAGAGGGCTCGAGCGCGTCGACATCACCAGCCGGGCGGACTTCGAGGCGTTCGAGGCCGAGTGCCTCGTCCTGCAGAAGGCCGATATCTGGACCTCCTACGCCCAGATCCTCAAGCGGGCGATCGCCAAGACGAAGCCAGAACTCAGGCCAGCAGTTGTCGGGCTCTTTGCCGACGATTTTGGCCGCATGACGGCGTTCCCCGACAGCAGCCGGGCGCTGGCGACCCTGCGGGACATGGTGCAGGTCGGCGTGTTGTCGAACTGCGACGCCAACCACCAGCTCGACGCGATCGCCGGCCTGCATGTCGCTTGGGACGTGTGCATTACCAGCCAGGAGCTGCGCGCCTACAAACCCACCGACAGGGCCTGGGACGCGATCTTGCGGATGGGGGTGGCGCGTACGGCGGTGCCTCGCGACGCCTGGCTGCACGTCTCGGCCTTCCAGAGCTACGACATCTCGCCGGCAAGGGCCCGCGGTCTGCGTACCTGCCTGGTGCAGCGCCTGGGCGGCGACGAGAAGGCCGCCTGTGACCTCACGGTGACCGGCCTCGACGAGCTCGTCGAGCTGGTCCGCGAGGCGAAGCACGGACCGGTCGTGGTCGAGATCGAGAATGTCTGCACCGACGCAGCGGTGCGCGAGCGGCTGGGCGCGTGGCTGGTGTCCGACCATCTCGCCGCGATGCGCGATATCGCTGGGGTGCGCGACGCCCGTCTGGTCGAACGCGACGACGGCGCGCTGGTCGAGTTCTACAACTTTGGTGGGACGAAGGAGCTCGAGAACTACGACGCACACTTCGCCGCCGAACACCGTTCGGCCATGCGCGACCTCTTCGGTGCGACCGTCAACCGGACCACACGTCAACACCGCTTGCGCGCCAAAGCGTAGCTCCAGCAACACCGGTTGCGCGCCAAAGCGCAGCTCCAGCGTACGGCCCTGACGCCCGACGAGGAATCCCATGGCTGCACCGACGCCTGCTGTGTTGACGCCACCCGCGCTGCCCGAACGCGCCCGCGTCGTCGTCATCGGCGGCGGCATCATAGGCTGCTCAGTGGCCTACCATCTTGGCCACATGGGCTGCAGCGACGTCGTCCTGGTCGAGCGTGACCAGCTCACCTCGGGGACCACCTGGCACGCCGCGGGGCTGATGGTGACCTTTGGCTCGCTGTCCGAGACCTCGACCGAGATGCGTCGCTACACGCGCGACCTCTACCAGCGCCTCGAAGCCGAGACGGGCCAGGCGACGGGCTTCAAGCCGGTCGGCTTCATCGAGATCGCGACCGAACCCGACCGCCTCGAAGAGTACCGGCGGGTCTCGGCCTTCAACCGCCACTGCGGTGTCGACGTGCAGGAGATATCTGCCGCCGAGGTCGGCGCGATGTTCCCGATCGCGCGCACGGACGACATCCTCGCCGGCTTCTACGTCGCTGGCGACGGCCGGGTGAATCCGGTTGACGTGACCATGGCGCTGGCCCGCGGCGCGCGTCAGCAGGGCGTGAAGGTCGTCGAGGGGGTCGCCGCGACCGGCGTGTTGCAACGTGACGGCGCGGTGGTCGGCGTGACAACGACCGCTGGCACCATCGAGGCCGAGGTGGTCGTCAACTGCGCGGGCATGTGGGCCCGACAGCTCGGCGAACGCTCGGGGGTGCCGATCGCGCTGCAGGCCGCCGAGCACTACTACTTGATCACCGCCGCCGTGCCGGGGGCCCTGTCGACCTTCCCGGTGCTTGAGGACCCGGCCTCACACGCCTATTACCGCGAAGAGGGTGGTGGCTTGATGGTGGGCCTCTTCGAGCCCGTCTGCGCGCCATGGAAGGTCGGCGGCGTGCCCGAGGACTTCTCGTTCGGCGAGATCCGACCCGACTGGGACCGGATGGGACCCTACGTCGAGACCGCCATGGCGCGGATCCCCGCGCTCACCGACATCGGCGTACGGAAGTTCTTCTGTGGACCCGAGAGCTTCACGCCTGACCTCGCACCCGTTGTGGGGGAGGCTCCCGAGCTGCGCAACTACTTTGTCGCCGCGGGGCTGAACTCGATCGGCATCCTCACCGGCGGCGGCATGGGCCGCGTCTTGGCCCATTGGATCCTCAACGGCCGCGCCGACGTCGACGTCACCGGGATGCACATCGATCGCCTCCATCCCTGGCAATGCGCGCCCGAGTATCGTCGCACGCGCACCGTCGAGTCGCTCGGCATGGTCTACCAATGCCACTACCCGACGCGCACGATGCGCACCGCGCGCGGCGCTCGCCGCTCGCCCCTGCACGAGCGTCTCGCCGCCCACGGCGCCTTCTTTCGAGAGATCAGCGGCTGGGAGGCCGCCGACTGGTACACGCCAGCGGGTCACGACGAGCCCGAAGAGTGTCTGAGCTGGGGGCAGCAGGGCTGGTTCCCCTTCTGGCGCCAAGAGCACACAGCTGCCCGCGAAGGCGTGATCCTGATGGACATGTCCTTCATGGCGAAGTTCCTCGTCCAGGGTCGGGACGCCGGCCGCGTTCTGAACTACGTCTCGGCCAACGACGTCGACGGCGACACTGGCCTGATCACCTACACGCAGTGGCTCAATGAGGGGGGCACCCTCGAAGCCGACCTGACCGTGACCAAGCTGGCCGCTGACCAGTACTGGGTCGTCGCGTCGGACACCGCGCAGCGCCACGTGGAGACGTGGCTTCGGCGCCACATCCCGGCGGATGCCCACGCTTCGGTCACCGACGTCACCGCCGGCTACGCCCAGATCAACATCCAGGGGCCGAGATCGCGCGAGCTGATGCAGGCGGTGACCGCGACCGACCTGTCGAATGAGGCCTTCCCCTTCCGGGCCGCCCGGCACATCGACATCGGCTACGCGCGGGCTCTGTGCGTGCGGATCACCTACCTCGGCGAGCTTGGCTATGAGCTCTACGTCTCGGCTGATCAGGCCATCCACGTCTACGACCGCCTGGTCGAGGTCGGCGCGCGCTATGGGTTGCGGCACGCCGGCCTCAAGGCGCTGAGCAGCCTGCGGCTCGAGAAGGGCTACCGCGACTACGGTCACGACATCGACAACACGGACTCGGTCCTGGAGGCCGGGCTCGGCTTCGCGGTCGCGCTCGACAAGCCCGGCGGCTTCATCGGTCGCGACGCTGTGGTCGCCCGCAAGGCCGAAGGGCCGCTGCAGCGCCGCTTGCTGCAGGTGCGCCTGGGTGACCCGAACGAGATGCTCTTTCACGGCGAGATCGTCCGCCGCGACGGCGTCGCGGTCGGCTACGTGCGGGCCGGATCGTATGGTTTCACTCTCGGTGGCGCCGTGGGTCTTTGGATGGCTGAGGCCGACGTGCCGATCGGCAAGGCCTGGATCGAGACCGCCCAGTGGCAGGTAGAGGTCGCTGGCCGCCTGGTCGACGCCAGCGTGTCGATCCGACCGCTCTACGATCCCGCGATGAAGCGCGTTCGCGTCTAGGCCTCGCACTGGCGCCTCGCGATTCGGACGTTGCGTCGGTCCCCGATTGCGATTCTCAAATAAGCTCGCCGACATCGAGGCCGCAGCCGCGCCACTCCGAACCGGGGACGCGGCCGGCCAGCTCGATGGCTGGTCCTGCGCCGACCACAGGCACGATCCGGCCGAGATCGCCCGTTAACACAAACGCCACACTGTCCAAGCTGGCGAGATCGATGTGGGCGAGCATGCCGACGTCGCCGTCGTCGACTGGTTCGCCAGTGGCCGGGTCGACCACGATCGTGCGCAGCCAAGGCGGACCGACGTAGGCGCGCCGCGGCGCGACGTCGCCGATTGCGCGGCCGCGCACCCCGGTCTCGTAGCGCGTGCTCGACAGCTCTGTCATGCCGAACTCGCCAACGATGGCGTCATCTTCGAGGCCAAGAAGCGCGCCGATGTCGCGGTGCTGTGCGGCTCGATCGATCGTGCCGTGGCGTGCCTTGGGGCCGCCGGTGTCGAGCAGGCGGGAGCCGGCCGGCAGGACAAGGCGAGCGTCCTTTGGCCAGCGTTCGAGCATCAACGCCAGGGCGGTTGACGTCGCGAACAGGAACGTAGGGCGCTCCTCGGCGATCGCGCTGTGCAGGCATGCCATCAGGCCGGGCAGGTCGAGCCCGTCGCTTCCAAGAAATGTGCCACCCTCGCCGTCGTCCCAGAGCGTGAACAGGTGATCGACCATGTGAGCCAGCGAGGAACGCGGTCGACCGGAATCGGCCGCCACGAGGGACACGCACCGCACGGGCGCGGGCGCGTCCACGGGGGCGGCGCCCGGCCGCAGCCTCAGGAAGTGATCGGCCGCGCAAAATGCGTGGAAGGTCGCAGCCGCGGATAGATCATAGGTGTCCGTATCTTCCAGCCATATCCGCCCCGGCCGTCCGTCCGTCGTGCCGCTGGTCTCGAAACACGCAGCGGGCGCAGCGACAGCGGCCTCAGTCGACAGCGCGGCGGTCTTCATCGCGGTGACGGGCACGCGCGGTACCTCGCGCCAGCTGCCGACGCTGGCGGGTGTCGCGCCTTGTGCCTCGCAGAATCTTCGGTAGGTGGGGATATCTTCGAACTGCCTTGCGAAGAGCGCCAGCGCGAGCCGGTCGAAGCGCGCCTCGTCGTCTTCGTTTGCCGGCAGGCCGTCGCGGCCCCGGTCGGCCCAGGCGGTGATCCACGTCGCCATCTCGGCGGCTAGAGTGGCTCGGTCGTTCATTGGGTTTCCTTGGCGAGTGTGCGGCGCACCGCGGTGGCGACGGTGTCCACGAGGCAGGCGCGCTGTGCATGGGTCAGCGTCGCCGGCGGCGTCAGCTGCAGGACGCCGCCGTCGGGGGCGCAGGGCAGGGTGATGACGCCGCGGCGCATGCAATCCACGACGGTTCGCCAGACGCGCGCGCCAGCCGTGTCGGCAATCGTCGTACCGCTGGCAAGCTCGATCCCCAGCAGAAGGCCGCGGCCCCGGACCTCGACTACGCCGTCGACCCCATCGAGGCGATCGCGCAGGGCGCTGATCATCCAGGCGCCGCCGTCGCGGGCGGCTTCGACGAGGCCCTCGTCGTCGATCACCCGCAGCGTCTCGACGGCGGCCGCGCAGGCGACCGGGTGGCCGAGAAACGTCGACGTATGCAGGGCCTCGCCGGTCGCCGGGCCCCAGGCCGACATCACCGCTGAACGGCCCAGGCACGCGGCGATCGGCCAGCCGCCCCCCAGCGCCTTGCCCACGCAGATCAGGTCGGGCTCGACCGCCTCGGCGACGAAGGCGAACGGCGCTCCAGTGCGGCCAAACCCGGTAAAGATCTCGTCGAAGATCAGCAGCGCGCCAAAACGATCACAGCGCTCCCGCAGCCCGGCGAGCCAGCCTGCGGGCGCGGGCCGCGAACCGCCGCGACCTTGCATCGGCTCGGCGATGACCGCGCCGATCGCGCCGCGCTTGGCGTC
>CALGHC010000269.1 GCA_937915965.1 uncultured Myxococcales bacterium | reverse complement strand
CTCGACGACCGTGCGCAGCCCATAGAGCAGCCAGGCAAGCAGCCCAGCGAAGAGGCACAGCGCGATGCCCTGTTTGTTCTCGTAGTCCCAGGCCTCTTGCACCGAAAGCGCGAGCCAGGCAGGCAGCAACCACAGCGCCAGGGCGATCGCGACCCGGCGACTGCGCGCCCACACCGTGACCGCGCCGATCGCGATCACCACCGCGAGGACGGTGCCGAAATGGTCGAGTAGCCACAGAGGCCACTGCAACGCCGTGGGAAACGGATTGAAAGGCGTACGAATCGGCGCTTCGACGAAAGGCCAGCCGAGCATCCCCTGCCAGGAGAAGTCGAGACCCGCGATCCGATAGGGGTAGGTCGGCCACTGCGGGTTGCTCTCGAAGCGCAACACCGATCCGAGGGCCAACGCGTGGTGAAGGTGTTCCACTGCCGTCGTCACGGCGACGCCAACGGCCAACCGCGCCAGGGTGCCGGACCTGCGGGCGACGCTGTCAAAGGCGCGGCCAGCTGCCGGCGGTGCTGCGCTCCAGGCGAGCCAGGCGAAGGCCGGGGCGGCCAAGATCAAGACGTGCCGCAAGGTGAGCACCAGACCGAGGGCGGCACCAATGGCCAGCCAGCGGCGACCGGGCTCCTGGACGCGATCGCTGCGCAGCGCCAGGGCGAGCAGCGGCGTCGAGAACGCCAACGTCAGCAGGTTTTCGTCGAGGCGGGGCAGCGAGAGCACCCATGGTTGCAGGGCGAGCAGGACTACAGCGGCGTAGCCCCACGCCCTCCGGCCGCCGATCCGCCAGCCCAGCCCCCACGCGCCCAGGGCGATCATCCCGCCAACGGTGGCAAAGAGCAGTCGCGGACCGAGCTGGAAGAACAGCCCCAACCAGCCGGCGAGTACGCCGACGTTGCCCAGGCGGGCGTCCTGAACGTTGTCGCGCAGCAGATCGGCGGCGAGGACGGCGTCGAAGAGGTGGTTGCCGGCGGCGGGAGTCGGGGCGATCGCGTTCCAGGTCGCCAGATGCAGGCAGGAGGCATCGCCAAGGGACTCGTCGTAGCGCAGCAGGTAGACGAGCGCGACGGCGAGAGCGACGGTCAGCGGGCCACGTGCACGCCGAGCGGCCCGCCAGCACCGACTCAGGGCGCCGCGCAGCGCGTCCAGAGGACCAAGCCCGGTACGACGCGCCACCAACGCCAACGCGAGGGCGCCGCAGATCAGCGACGCCGCGCCGACGGTCCCGTTCGAGACGTGGGGGCCGCCGAGCACAAAAAGCGCGAACGCGAGAGATTGCGGACCGCCAGCGGCCCACAGCGCCAGCCACAACAAGCGGTCGTGGGCCTCGCCGACGTCGCCACCGCCGTCGCCACCGCCGTCGCCGCCGCCGTCATCGGCCCCATCACCCGAGCACACCGCGTCCGCAACCAGCGCAGCCGGCACCAGCAGGAGCACGGCGGACAGCGCGATCACAGCGAGGTTGCCGAGCAGTGCGACCATGTGCAGCTCTCATCGGTGGTAGACGTGGCAGCGCCGCGGCCGGCTCGGCTGGAGCTTCGCTACAGGTGAGACAGCGCCTTGAGCGCCATGCGCGCCGTCGCGAGGCGACCGCCAGGTTGCGCGGCCATGCGCTTGAGCATCCGCCCGACGACCTTGGGACGCAGCCAAAAGCGGCGTTGCAAGCGGCGATGGGCGCCAAAGACCTGGCTCTCGGTGAGCACGCCGTTGTCGAGCACCGCCCTTCGCAGGAATCGGAACTCCCGAAAATCATGGGTACGCAGCCGACCAGCCGCGAGCGCCTCGTGGTACAGGCGGGTACCCGGATAAGGCGTACAGAAGGTGAGCTGGAGGTAGTCCGGGTCGACGCGTTCGAGCAGATCGCCGGTGCGGTCGATGTCAGCGAGCGTCTCGCCGGGCACATTGACCATGGCAAAGGCCAGCGTCTCGAGGCCCTCGTCGCGGGCGATCTGGAAGGCCTCGACCACCTGAGCTTCGTCGATGCCCTTGCCGAGCGCCGCGATGCCCTCGGGGCTGGCGCATTCGATGCCCATCTCGATCCGGCGACAACCAGCGCGGCGCATCGTCGAGAGCATCTGGGCATCGACCCGATCGACCCGCGTGAGACACAACCAGCGCACGCGCTTGTGCAGGTCGAGGGCGACCAGCTCGCTGCACAGGTCAAGGACCCAACGGCGGTTCCAGGTGAAGGTGTCGTCGATGAAGTTGACCCAGGCGACGCCGAGGCGGTCGGCCAGCTCGAGGACCTCCGCCGCGATGTGCTTTGGGTCGCGACGGCGCAGGCGGCTGCCGAAGTGGGCCGGCACTGCGCAGTAGGTGCATGGCGCTGGGCAGCCGCGCGACGCGATGACGGTGGCGGCGCTGCGGCCATCGGGCGAGACGTACGCCTGCCAGGGGAGCAGATCGCGCGCGGGCGGCGCGAGCGCGTCGAGGTCGAGCGGCGTCGTGCGGATCGCGGTGCGGACCAGGTTGTCGCCGTCACGAATGCACAGGCCCGCGATGCCGCTCAGCGGCTGATCGGCCGCGAACGCGTCGAGCAATTCGACCAGGGTCTCCTCGGCCTCACCGAGAGCGGCGAGGTCAAAGGCCGGCCAATCGAGCAGCGTCGCCTCGGGCAGCGCCGTCGGGTGGGGTCCACCGATCAACAGCTTGCCGTCGAATCCGCCTGCGCGAATTCCGCTGCCAATCTCGCCGCATAGATGCATCGTCGGCGTCGCCGCGGTCAGGCCGATAACCTGCGCTCCGGCGGCCAGAGACCGCTCGACGGTCGCCAGCGGGGTGAGGTCCAACGCGTTGGCGTCGAGAATCTCAACCTCATGACCGAAGTGCCGCACCGCGCCAGCGAGGTAAGCGAGCCCCATCGGCGGACCAACCGTCGTCTGGGCGATCGCCTCAATCGTGCGTTGATACGGAGGATTGACGAGCAGGACCTTCATGAACACCAGCTGGATCGGGCTCAAGGCAGGTCCCGTTCTACCGCATTCGGTCCCAGACAGGCTACACTGGCACGGCCGATGAGCGTCACGGACGCGTTTTCGGCCGATTCATGGCTTGCCTTCCGCCCTGCCGCGATCCACCCGCGATCCACCCGCCGCGAGATCCATGCTGCGTCCGCCGTCCAGCCCATCCCCAGCGCCGCCGGGCACGCCCCGGCGCGAGGTCTCGCTGATGTTCTCCGGCGGACTCGATTCGACGACTACGGCGGTGTTGCTCGGCCAGCAGTTCGACCACGTGCACTTGCTGACCTACAAGAACGGCTACGGCCACTACGCCCATCGACGTGTGCCCAAGCGCGCAGACGAACTACGCCGCCACGTCGGCCCCCACTACAGCTTGCTGCTCGAGAGCACCAAGGGCTTGTTCGACGAGGTGCTGGTGAAGAGCCTGGTGCCCGACCACAAGAAGTACGGTTCTGGCTTCGTGTGGTGCATGGGCTGCAAGCTGGCCATGCACACCCGCAGCATCATCCACAACCTCGAGCACGGCATCCCCTATCTGGCGGACGGCGCGTCGGGCGACAGCCAGGAGATGGTCGAGCAGATGCTCATCTCGGTGAGCCTGCTGCGGCTCTTCTACGCGCGCTTCGGCATCGCCTATTTCACGCCCGTGTGGCAGCTCACGCGGGACGAACAGCGCGTGATGCTTGAGAAGATGGGCTTCGCGATGGGCCTACGGGTCGCCGGACGGCACATCGGCATACAGCCGTCGTGTCTCGCCGGTGAGCTCTACTACCTGCCCTACGTGCTGCTCAACAAGAACCCGCGCCACAAGGAAGACGTCGTCGCCCGCTTCATCGCCGACAAGACGCGCGTGTGTGTCGACCACGTCGAGGGCTACTTCCGGGCGCGCGGCGAGACCCTCGAGGCGCGGATCGGCGCGCTGAAGGAGCGACGTGAGGCTGTCGAAGCGGTCCACGGCGCCATCGGCGATCAGTTCGTCGCGCAGTAGCGCAGGTTGCACACTGGCGAGTTGGTCAGGTTGTAGACGTAGTACTCGCCGCAGTTGATCACCTGAATACTCGAGTTCCAGTTGCAGGTGTTGCCGCCCCAATGGAAGCAAGCCTTGCGCGCGACCTTGCCGTCCTGGACGCTCGGATGACTACCCTGCATCCAGCCGGTCGCCTGGGTGCCACAGCGGTCCTTGGGGGGCGCGACCGTTGGCAGCATCACTCCGGCTGCGCCGGTGAAGCGGAACCACTTGTTACCGATACCGCTGTCGCAGGCGCTGCCACCGCCGGCGTTGATGTTGCGGTTGGCGTCGCTGATGGTCTGGTAGTTCTGGCATTCGGGCCACGCCGGTAGCTCCGATTTGCAGCTTGCGTCGCAGCCGTCGCCCGGGTTCAGGTTGCCGTCGTCGCACTCCTCGACCCCGGCGAAGACGTAACCGTCGCCGCAGATGTTCTTCTTGCAGGCAGCGGCGCAGCCGTCTGTGTGGATCGGGTTGCCGTCGTCGCACTCCTCGACCCCGGGCAGAACCCAACCATCGCCACAGGTGTTGCCCTTACAGATATTGGTGCAGATGTCTTCGTTGACCAGGTTGCCGTCGTCGCATGCCTCGCCGCTGTCGACGACCTTGTCGCCGCACTTTGCCTTGACGCAGGTGGCGCGGCACGCGTCGGGGCTGTCTCCATTCTTGGCGCCGTCGTCGCACGCCTCTTCACCCTCCACGATCCCGTCGCCGCAGAAGGGCATGTAGCGAAGCTGTCGCCAGAAGGCGCCGTCGAAACCGAAGAAAGCCTTTGCGTCCTGGCGGTAGACGAGCTGGCCGACGCCGCCGAGAGCCTGCATCGCCGCGTCGTCGGCGACCTGGACGACGACCCGGGCGCTCTGCCCCTGCCAGCACAGGGAGCCGACGTCGACAGCGCATGCGGGGTTCTGCAGACCGAGGCCAACCTGCTTCTCCTTGAGCGAGATCGCCTCCTCGAAGGCCGCGACGCGAGCGTTGAGGCCATCCAGGGCCTTCTGCACGTTGGCTACCTGGCCTCCATAGAGCGCAGTGTGCTGGCCGGCAGACAGGGCCGCGTCCGACATCTCGTCGAAACCGACGCAGCCTGCGCACTGCAGACCCATGGCAAACTTCGCCGAGTCAGCGTTCTTCGCGCTGTCGGCGGAGAGTGCGGTCTGGGCGACCTTGGCCGTGTCGGCCGAGGCGGCCGTCTCGGCCGACTTCGCCGTGTCTGCGGACTTGGCGACCTCGGCGCTGGTGGCCATGTCAGCGTGACTGGCGCGGATCGCGTACGGCACGTGGGCGACGCGCTGGCGGGTCAAGGGCGGATCTGCACCGACCTGCACCGCGATCCAGACGCCTGCATTTGCCAAAAACAGCGTGTTAGTCAACGGCTTGAGCTCGTTCTCGCCGCCGACCTCGATCGCGAAGAAACCGTGCACTACCTGCACGGCGAGATGAACTTCGGTGTAGAGCAGCGCAGCATCGACGGCCGGACCGTCGTACAGGCTGACCTTGAGGACGTAATCCCCGTCAGCGACGGGTCCTTCTGCCGGTGTGTGCAGAACACCCTGGACGGGGATCCGGGCGGGTGCATCCGCGTGGGCAGCGGGCAGGCAGAACAGGGATGCGGCGAGCAGGAAGATGGCGTGTAGGGCCAGCCGCTGGCAGCGCAACGACGTCATGATTTCTCCTCGGGAACGGGCGCGTCCGACGGCCCTTCACCAGCAGCGTACCCGGCACGCGACAGCGGTGCCAGTGCCGCGAGCCCCCGGCCGTCGGGTGTCGACTATGGTGCAACGGCGCGGGTCAAGCTCAGCGATTCGAGCTGATCGATGCGGCGCAGGTCACGCGCGAAGGATGGGTAGTCCGCGGGCGCGACGGTGCCCATCTGTGTATGCAGTCGGGCCTCGACGCGCCAGGCGTCAGCATCGCGGACGACGGTTCGGCGGTAGCTCACCAGCGGATGGGAGAGCGCCACCGTCGGCGGTGGCTCGGGCAGCGGCGGTCCCTCGCTGCGGATCATCAGATCCACGCTGACGTCGAGGGCATGCCCAAAGAGCAGCCGGGTGCGGCGATCGGCGAGCTGCGCCCAAGCACCGCCAAGCTGCTGGGGGTACAGACCGAGCTGCAGACGGTCGCTGCGGCTGGCGCTCGCCGCGGCCCGCACTGTGTAGCGCAAGCCGAGCGGGCGAGTGGGATCGTCGAGAGCGTCGAGGTCGGCCCAGGCAACCTGGGCGCCGGGCCAGGCGCCCTCCACCACCTGATCGAGCAGCCGCTGGCGACTCTCGGCGTTCGAACCGATCAAGTGGCGGCGAACCAGCGCGGCGAGCGCGCCATCAAGCAGCTCGTGCACCTCGCCACGCAGGCCACCGTCGGCGGCCCAGACCAAGGTCGCCCGAATGTGCCGCGTGTCGCGACCCGCGCCCAAGGTGGGCATCGTCAACCGGCGACCGTCGATCCCGGGACCATCACCCGAGCAACCCAGAAGCAGCGCGGGTCGACCGCGCAGACCGGGTCGCAGGTAGTCGATGACGCCGGAGTCGAGGGCTGAATCGACATAGACGGTGCGTCCGTTCGCCAGGCGCAGGCGCACGGCGTCAAGGCCGTAGTCGCGCGGGTCGGCGTACCTCATGGTGGGATCGCGCGCATAGGGCACGGCACGGACCAGACAAGCGTCGACGCCAGCCCGCTTCGCGATGGTGTAGAGGAGGGCGGCCCGGTCGCCCTTGCCGGCAGCGAGAGCGCTCGCCGGCGAGCCTGGAGACGAGTCAGCACGTCTCTGCTCGACGGCGGCGGCCAGCAGACCGACGAGGGAACGCCAGTGCTCCGCGTCGTCCGGGTGCTCCCGGGCGCGATGGACCCAGCGCGCGACCCCAGCGTCCTCCTGGGCGACGAAGCCGGCGAGACGTTCGTCAAACGCGGCGACGACGCCGGCGAGATCGGCGCCGGCCGAGACACGCACGGCCGGTAAGGCCCAGGCCGGTCGGGCAGCGCGCGTCTCGCGCCGCACCCGAGCCCCTCGCTCGAACCTCCAGGCGTGAGCCGTGTAGCCTTCGTGCTGGCTGACCTGTGCGGTCGGAGCCGTCGCCGACGATTCGATCTGTGCCGTCACGCTGGGAGGTGTGATCACGATGTACTCGCTGCGCGCCACCGGGCCATCGATCGCGCGAAACAGGAAGGGCTCGAGTCGCGTCGCGCCGGTCTCGACGTCGTCGGCTTCGACGAAGCGCAGCAGCGCGAACTCGACCGCGGCGCCGGGCACGACCTGACGCAGCGAGAGGGTGTCTTTGTCCGGCGTCCACGCCGGCTGAACGGTCTCGCCGCCAGCGAGGATGGTCCGCGCGAACAACAGCTCTGCGTCGGCGGGGACCCGCACTTCGCCGATCGCCGCGGCCGCGTCGGCGTCGCGAACCCGGACAACCTGGTGGATGCGGCGGATCGCGCCGCCACCGGGCAGGAGCAAGACGATCTCCTGGTCCAACAGGTAGCCGAGGCGCTGACCGTGGAGCAGCTCCTCGTCGTCGGGGCGGGCGGCAAGCTCGCGTGCGTCGACCAGCCAGGAGAGCCACGGCGGGCGACCACCGGCGAGCAGCGCCTTGCGACGAACCAAGTTGCTGATTCCCTTGCGCGCGAGCATGCGTCCCAGGGCGAAATCGGCGGCGGACTGACCGCCCTGAATCCAAGCGAGCTGGGCATCCCGCCACAGCCGCTCCTCGGGGTCCAGATCCGGGTCCGGCGATAGATCCGCCCCGTGAGGCTTGCCGCCAGGGGCCGAAGCGCTGGGCCCCGCAGGGTCCGATTCGACCAGATCACCGACCGCCACCGCGCGCCTGCGCGCCTCCTCGCGCATATCGGCCTGTCCGCTGAGATGCAGCCAGGTGCGGCGCGCTGCGCCAAGACGGCCCGCCTGCGCCTGCACCTCGGCGAGGCGACGCGACGGCTGGCTGCAGGTGGCGCCGTCAAGAAGGCGCCGCATCGCCGCCCGGTCGAGGGTGTCGAGCGCGACCTCCAGGGCGACCTCGAAGACCGCACAGTCGCCCGGCTGCAGAGCGACGGCCGTCTCGACGGCCGCCATCGCCTGATCGCCCAGGCCCAGGGCGAGCATCTGCCAGGCGCGCTCGATCCACACATCAGCCCGGGTTGGCGCGGCCGATGCGTGGCCAGGTTCGCCGCCCGCGGCGACAATGGGTGGACCCGCCAGGGCGCTCGACGGCGGCACGAGCCCCTCGATCAGCCGCTGCGCGAGGGCGACCTGCCCTTCCTCACGCGCGCGCCAGGCGCGGGCGACGCGGGCGTCGGCGTGACCGGGCAGGACATCGAGGATCCGGTCCAGGGCCGATGCGGGCAGCACGGCGTCGCGTGGCGTCGCCTCGAGGGCCAGCAGCTCGGCAAGCGGACCCCGACCGAATCGCGATCGCACCGCCTCGCGACGCGCGTCGGTCGGCTCGTCGAGGGCTCGAAGCACGACATCGAGGGGCCACTGCGGGGCGCGGTCCCCGGTTGACCCGGACGACGTCTGGCCGGGCGGGCCATCGAGAAGGGCGGCCTCGAGTGGCGACGATCCCGGAGGGACGGCGACCAGCAACAACAGCTCGCCCGGACCGACGTCGACGTCGATGGAGACCCGGGCGACCGTGCCTCCGACGCTCGGTCCGGCAGAGGCCGTCGCCGTCGTCAACTCGATACCCCGTGACCACAGCCGAAAGCCCGCGGGCGGCGCGAGGATCAACTCGCGCCGCCCGGCGCGTGTTGCGGTGAAACGGACACGTAGAGCGTAGATGCCCGGCTTCCGGCTTGGCAGGGGCCACGCAACCACGGCGGGCTGACTGTCGACTGTTCGTGGCGGTGCCGCAGCCAGCGGCTGCGGCGCGCCGTGGGGCTCAGGGGGACCAGACAGCGCCTTGAGGCCTGTGTGCAGGCGTTGGCTCAGCGGTTGCTCCCACAGCTCCGCCTGCAGCGCCAACGACCGGCTCCGCAAGACCGCGAGGTCGGCGACGCGCCGAGCCGGAAGCAGGCCGTCGAGGGCGCGGCTGCGACGCCAGCGGTGCAGCGGTCCGGGCGTGGCCAACGCTTCGCTGATCAGACCATCGAAGGGTGCGAGCGCGGCCAGGACGGCGGCGCGATCGCGACTCGCCAAGCGGCCGATAGCCTCGACGGCGAGAGTGCGCAGGGAGGCGACGCGGACCCCGCCGACCCCGCCGACGTCGACCTGCAGCCACAGGAGCAGATCGAGCCAAGCGGCGGCCCGCGCTCCGATGTCCACGTCGACCTGGCTGGCGAGGGCCCGGGTGAGCTGCGCCAAGGTCATGTCGTGCGCGAGGACGACGGCCGCAGCGGCATGTACCGCCAAGGTGTCGCAGCCTTCGCCATACAACAGGCAGATCCAGGCCAGGGTCAGATGCCCCTCCGGACGCTCATCTTCGTCACCAAGCTGATTCGTCGCTCGGTCAAGGCCACCTTGGAGGTCGAAGTCAGCGTCAAAGGGCGACTGCGGCGCGCCGCAGCCGGCGATGACCGCTGCGGAGGCGGTGGCGAGAGCGAGGGCCGCCGCGAAGCGGGCAGCGCAGGTCCG
>CALGHC010000268.1 GCA_937915965.1 uncultured Myxococcales bacterium | reverse complement strand
CGCGTGCAGCGTCTACTTTGGCTGCAGCCACGCGCCCGCCGCGGGCGCCTGTGATGACGACCAGATCTGCACCGAGGACGCCTGTGTTTCCGGCCAGGGTGGCAAGAACACCCCGACCGTCGACGGCAGCGAATGCACCGACGGCGACGGCTGTACGGTCGGCGACGCATGCAAGGTCGGCAAGTGTGCGCCCGGCAAGGTAGCGCCTGGCTGCGGCGACGTGGCCCAGTGCGAAGGCAAGGCCAACGGCGCGAGCTGCGATGATGGCGACGCATGCACCCAGGACGAGTCCTGTCAGTCGGGTGCCTGCACTGCCACCATCTTGCAGATCATCGTCACCACCGCCGCGGGCAATGGCGTCAAAGAGCGCAACGACGGCTACGGGCAGGCGGCGCGAATGAGCGCGCCATTCGCCATCGACGCAGACGCCGCGGGCAACATCTGGTTCACGACCGCTACGTACGATCTGATCCGCCGAATCCGCAGCGACGGACAGGTGGTCACGGTCGCCGGAACGCCCTGGCTGACCACCGGCTCGGTCCTGGGCAAGGGCCTCGCCGCTGGCTTCGCCTTTCCCTCCGACATCAACGTCGCGCCCGACGGCACCGCCTGGATCAGCGACGGAGACGCGCACGTCATCCGGCGGCTCGGCGTCGACGGCAACGTCACGGCGTTCGCGGGCGGCGCCAAGGGCTTCGCCGACGGTGCGGGAGCGCAGGCGCAATTCAACAACCCGCATGCGCTGGTTCGCGCCAAAGACGGGACCCTCTACGTCGCCGACCGCGACAACCAACGTATCCGCGCGATCGCCGTGGACGGCACGGTCAGCACGATCCTCGGCGACGGCACGGCGGGCTACGAAGACGGCCCCCTCGCGACCGCACGCGTCTACCAACCGCAAGGCATCGCGATCGCCCCCGACGGCGCGATCTGGTTCACTCAGGCTGGCAACGGCCGGGTGCGTCGCATCTTTGAGGGCAAGGTGACGACCGTCGCCGGCAGCAAGAGCGGATTCGCCGACGGCACCGGTACCGCGGCGAAGTTCAGCAACCCGGTCGGCATCGCGGTCGACGCCAGCGGCAACGCCCTTGTGGCCGACTACGGCAACCACCGCATTCGTATGATCACCCCCGCCGGGGCGGTGACGACGCTCGCCGGCACCGGAGCGGCGGGCGCGAAGGACGGACCCGGCGACGCGGCGACGTTCAGCAGCCCGGCGGGCGTGACCATCGACGCCTTCGGCGACCTGTGGGTGGCCGACCGCAACAATCACCGCATCCGCAGAATCGAGCGTCGCCGCCACGCCTGCGACGACGCCGACCTGTGCAGCCTCGACGCCTGCGACCCTGACACCGGCAAGTGCGTCGCGCAGCCGGCCAGCCTCTGCGATGACGGCGAATCGTGCACGACCGACGCGTGCTCGGCGGTGGGGGTCTGCTCGTGGAAGTCGGTGGCAGACGGCCAGGCCTGTGCGGACGGCGATCCCTGCACGCTCGGCGTGCAGTGCAACAATGGACGCTGCGGGCCAACGGGCAGCGTCTCGACGTGGGCGGGTTGGGTCGCGGGCGAAGCCGACGCCACCGGCACCAAGGGGCGCTTCAATGTACCGAGTGGGTTGGCGCGGGCCGGCGACGGCACGATCTATGTCGCCGACCGCAACAACGCTCTGATCCGCAAAGTCACGCCGGAGGGCGTCGTGACCACGATCGCGGGCGCTCCATGGGCCGGCGCCGACTTCCTTGACGGCAGCGCGCACCAGGCCCGCTTCAACGCGCCGCGCGGGGTCGCCGTCGGCCCGGATGGCGCCGTATTTGTCGCCGACACCGGCAACCATTCGATCCGGCGCGTTGCCGCGGACGGCCAAGTGACGACGCTCGCGGGCTGGGACGAGGCCGGATTCCTCGACGGCGACGGCACCGTCGCCCGCTTCAACGCGCCCTGGGGCATCATCTGGGACGGCAAGGCCAGCTTGTACGTCAGCGACTACAACAACAGCGCCCTGCGGCGGGTCACGCTGACCGGCCAGGTCACGACCGTCATGGGTGGCAATCCGGCCAGCCACTTCGATGGACCGGTCGCGACCGCCCGCCTGAACCACCCCGCCCAGCTGGCGTTGGGACCAGACGGCTCGTTGTATATCGCCGACACCGGCAGCAACGCGATCCGTCGGTTGGGGGCCGACGGGATCGTCAGCACCGTCTTGGGCTTCAGTACCGGCTCCTACGACGGCAGCGGTGTCATTGGCGCGCGCCTCGACACACCCTTTGGCGTCGCCGTCGATCAGTCCGGCAACGTCTTCGTCGCCGACACCCACAACCGCCGCATCCGGGTTGTCCTCACGGACGGACGCGTACGCACGCTCGCGGGCAAGGCAGACGGCACGGCGGACGGACTCGGCGGCGCGGCCCTCTTCAAGCTGGTCCGCGATATTGTCGTGTTGCCGGACGGCTCGCTGCTGGTCGCCGACGAGGGCAACCACCGCATCCGCCGCATCCAGCCGGTGATCACGGGCTGCGAGGACGGCAACGCATGCACAGACGACCTCTGCAAGCATCACCTCGGCTGCAAGAGCGTCCCGGCCACGGACGCCAGCGTCTGCGATGACAGCAGCGCGTGCAGCGTGGTCGATATCTGCGAGGCCGGCGCGTGCAAGGGCTCGGCGCCGGTGGCGGGCTGTACCTGCAAGCCGGGTGGCGACGGTGGCTGCGACGACGGACTCGCATGCACGACCGACACCTGCGACGCGGCGGCTGGATGCCAGCACGCGGCCGCGGCCGACGGGCTCGCCTGTGACGATGGCAGCGCTTGCACCGAGAACGAGGCATGCCGTGCGGGCAGCTGCAAGGCAGACGACGGGCTGTGGAGCCTGGAGCCGTTCGCCGGGACCGAAGTGCCCGACCCCGGCTATGGCTATGGCACCTGGGACGGATTCCGCCGACCGACCGGCGGCCACAGGGCGGCGGCGGGATTCAACGGCCCGAACGGCATCGCCTTTGACGCCGCGGACCGTCTTTGGATCGCCGACTACGCCAACCACAGAATCCGCCGCGTCGAGAACGACGGCACGGTGACGCTGGTCGCGGGCGCCACGCGCGCTGGCACGAGCGGCTACCGCGACGACGTCGGCACCGCGGCGCGATTCAACAAGCCCAACGACGTCGCGGTGGACCTGTCGGGCAACGTCTTCGTCGTCGAGCAGCTCAACCACGCCGTGCGACGCCTCGACCCCGATGGCATCGTGACGACCTTCGCCGGTGCGCAGCCGTCGGGCTACAAGGACGGCGAAGCCAGCGAAGCACGATTCGCCTACGCGGGCGGCATCGCCAGCGACGGCGTCGGCAGTCTGTACATCGCCGACTCCGGCAACCACCGCATCCGCAAGGTCGCCGCCGACGGTCAGGTGACCACCATCGCCGGCAGCGACCAGGCGGATCACCGCGACGGCGTCGGCGAGTCCGCGCACTTCCACACGCCGTACCGCATCGCCATGGCCCCGGACGGCACGCTGATCGTCGCCGACACCGGGCTGCACGCGATCCGCCGGGTCACTCTGGACGGCGAGGTCACCACGCTCATCGACGACGGCAACCAGGAACCGCCCATGACCGGCGTCGGTCTGATCGGCACACGATTGAACCAGCCGTCTGGCCTGGCGGTCGACGGCGACGGCACGATCTACATCGCGTCGCGCTACGAGCATCGGGTCCTTGCTTTGCGTCCGGACGGCTCGACCGTGCAGATCTCAGGCAGCTCGGCGAAGGTTGTCGGCGTCACCAACGGGTTGACGGGGGCGAGCCTGCAGGACCAGCCGCTGGGGCTCGCGTTGGCCGCCAACGGCGTGCTGTATTCCGCCGAGTACCACGGCCACCGCATCCGGCGGCTGCGTCGCGTTGGCGCCAGCTGCGACGACGCCAACGCGTGCACCCTCGACGTCTGCCAGCCGGCGAAGGGCTGCAGCCACAAGCTCGCTGCGGTCGAGGCGGCGTGCCCAGACGGCGGGCCGTGTCTCGCGCCCACATGCGACGCCAAGAGCGGCAAATGCAGCTACAAGTCGCTGCCTGACGGTGCGCTCTGTGGCGCCAAGGGCACCTGCGATCAGCAGTGCAACCAGGGCACCTGCGGCCTCGCCGCGCTGGTTGGGACGATCGGCACCACAGCCGAGATGAAACTGTACTACCCGTTCGGCGTGGCGGTCGGCGCCGACGGCACGATGTGGATCGCCGATACGTACCACCACGTGATCAAGAAGCGCACGCCCGAGGGCGTCGTCACGATCGTCGCCGGTACCGGCAGCTCCGGGTACGCCGAGGGTCAAGGGGCCAAGGCGGCGTTCAGCAACCCCTGGGGCATCGCCCTGGCGCCCGACGGCTCGCTGGTCGTCGCCGACCGCAGCAACCACCGCATCCGCAGGGTCACGGCAGACGGAACCGTCTCGTCAATCGCCGGCTCGGTCTCCGGCTTTGCCGACGGCACGGCGACCCTCGCCATGTTCAACGACCCGATCGACGTCGCGGTCGACGCCGCTGGCACGATCTATGTGGCGGACCGCGACAACCACCGCATCCGCAAAGTGGACGGTGACGGCAACGTGACCACGATCGCGGGGGGCAAAGCCGAGTGGTACGACGGCCCCCTGGGCGTCAACCACCTCAACTTGCCGCAGGGCGTCGACGTCGGCGCAGACGGGACGATTTGGATCGCCGACAGCGGCAACCACGTCATCCGCAAGCTCACTGCGGACGGCCAGTTGACGACCGTCGCAGGCCACCCTTCGGGCCACCTCGACGGTGATGGCCGCAGCGCGGCGGCGTTCAACGATCCCCGTGACGTAGCGGTGCTCGCCGACGGCACGCTTGTCGTCAGCGACGGCAGCAACCAGCTGTTGCGCAGGGTCTGGCCCGAGACAGGTCGCACCGAGACCATCGCCGGGCTGTCGAAGACCGCCGGCAGCACCAACGGCCAGGGCCCCGAGGCGCGCATGAACCAACCGTGGCATCTCGCGGCGGGCGCGGATGGATCGGTCTACGTCGCCGACGGCGCCAACCATCTCATCCGTCGGATCACGATGACGTGGAAGACCTGCGGTGACCTGATCGGCGCGAGCCACGACAACGCCGGCGCCTCGTGCAAGAGCATCCAGGCGGTCGCCAAGTGGGACGACTATGACTCGTTCTGGATCGACCCAGACGGCGGCAGCAGCGACAACGCCTTCCGCCGGCACTGCGACCAGGAGACCGCCGGCGGTGGCTGGACCCGCATCGACGTCGACGTCAGCGAGGAGGCAGCCGGCACGCTCCTCGGCGCGAGCGGACGGATGATGCTCAAATGTACGTCGACCGGCGACAAGGCGTTGATCTCGCCCGTCCTCGACGGCAGCTGGTCGTGGACCGTCAAGAAGCTGGCGGCCGGCGAGTGGCTGGTCGACAAGGCCATCGTCACGTGTGGCAGCGACGCGAGCTTCAACGCCCTGCCCTGCGGCTGGGGATGGGGCTGCGCGAACGGCGCGCTGCCGGCCGACGCCCGCGTCATCCCGGGGGCAAAGGGCGCGAATCAATGCGGCTCGACGACCATCGTCTACACGGGTGGAGGCATGTCGATCTGCGGTGCCGATGGCTACGACAAGTGGCAGGTCTACGTGCGCGCCGAGGAATAGCACCGCGTTGAGTTTTTCAACACCGCGTTGGTTTTTGCAGCGATCGCGTGCAGTCGCGGCAGCGTCGGACAGCAAGATGTCGCGGCCAAATGCGCGACGGCGGATTCATTTTCCTCGCTAGCAGGCTTCTCGGCACGATTCTCGCATCTAGTCAGGACCAAGCCGTGCGCTTCTGCGCCGCAGTGCCAGCGAGATTCGGTCCCTGGCTCGTTTTGGAGGTCCCATGCAACGC
>CALGHC010000267.1 GCA_937915965.1 uncultured Myxococcales bacterium | reverse complement strand
CGCCGCCGTTGGTCTCGTGGTTGCCGCCCGCGCCGCCGAAGCCGCCGAAGCTGTTGCCGTCGCGCGACGAACCCCCCTGGCCACCGTTGGTGAAGGCCTTGCCCGGATAGCCGCTGTTGCTCTGCTTGGGCAGGCCGTCGCCGTAGAATCCACCGCCGCCACCGCCACCGCTGCCGTTGGTGAGACTGCCCGAGATGCCGCCCTGGCCGTTCTTGCCGGGCTGCCCCAGGTTCTTGCTGTCGAGGGTGCCGTCGATGTTGGTGGTGCCAGCCACGCCGGGCTGCTCGCCGCTGGCGCCGCGCCCACCACCGCCACCGGCGACGATCAGAGGCGTGTTGTCGGACAACGCGACGAAGGTGCCACCGCCGGCGGAGGAGCTGTTGGCGCTCGGTGACTTGGTGCCTTGCTGACCGACGAGGATCTTCAGGACCTGACCCTGCTGGAGCGCGAACTCACCGCGCATCCGCGCCCCCGGCGCTCCCTCGAGGTTGCTCTTGTTGAGCGCGCCCTTCGCGCCGAACACTTCGATCCGGTAGGTCCCGGTCGCCGGCACGGTCCAGCTCTGGATTCCGCCGCTGACGGTGACCTTGCCGGCCAGCCCGCCGCCATTGTAGGCGCTATTGCACTGCGCCTGACTCGGTCCGTCGCGGCCGGTCTTGCCGCAGGTCAGGAAGGTCACGTTCACCGTCAGGTTCAGCTTGCAAGCGTTCGAGCACGTGTCGCCGTCGACGCCGTTGCCATCGTCACACTGCTCGACACCGGCGAGCACGTAGCCGTCACCGCAAACGCCGGACTTGCACTTGGTGGTGCAAGCGTCGGTGTCGCTGCCGTTGCCATCGTCGCACTGCTCGACGCCGGCGAGCACGTTTCCGTCGCCGCACACCGCCGCCTTGCAGGTCGTGATGCAGATGTCGGAGTTGTCCAGGTTGCCGTCGTCGCAGTCCTCGCCGCTGTCGGCGATCTGGTCGCCGCAATAGGGCTTCTTGCATGTGGGTCGGCACTTGTCGGGAGCCGAGGCGTTCAGGTCGCCGTCGTCGCACTGTTCCTCCGCTTCGACGATGCCATCGCCACAATAGGGTTCGAAGCGAAACGCCCGCCAGGTGCCGTCGGGGACCTTGCCGTAGTACTTGCCTGTGTCCTCGCGGAAGACGACGACGCCCTTGCCGGGCACGCCCGCCATGCCCGGCGCGTCCGGGACGGTGACCACGACGCGTGCCGGCAGCCCGCTCGAGCAGATGGCGCCGATATCGACTGCGCATTGCGGCGAAGCCGTGCCGACTCCGAGCTGGCCGTCCTTGGCGGTGAGGCCGACCTCGAGGCCGTCGAGACGTCCGGCGAGGCCGCTGACGGCCAGCTGGACGTTGGTGACCTGACCCGCATAGATGGCGGTGTGGTGGCTCGCCGCGAGGGCGCCTTCGTCCAAGTGATCCAAGGTCACGCAACCCGTGCAGCCGAGAGTCTTGGCGCTGTCGGCGACGGCAGCTGTGGTCGCGTTGGCGGCGGTGGTCGCGGTATCGGCGGTGACGGCGGTCTGAGCCGACCACGCCGTCGATGCCTGATCAGCGTAGACCGCGCGCATCGCATACGGCACCGCGTGGAGGCGCGAGCGCGGCAGCTCGGCCTCGCTGCCGACGATGACGCCGATCCAGACCTCACCCTGCTGCTGGAAGAGGTCGGGGGGCATCTTGGCGCCGTTGTCGCCTGTGCCGAGCGTCACCGCGAACTGGCCCAGTACGACGGGCACCGCGATGAAGACGTCGATGAACAGGACGGCCGCGCCGACGCCTGGACCGTCGTAGAGACGGATCTTGAGGCTGTACTCGCCGTCGGGCACCGGGCCACCGCCGGCGGCGCGCAGATGGCCAGCGACAGCGAGCAGCTGGGCGACGGCCGAATCTGCTCCGGCCGGATCGGGAGACGACACGGCGAGCACCAAGGCGAGGACGCCAATCGGAAGCAAACGGCGGAGAACTGGACCACTGCGAGTCATCGCGACCTCCAACGGACAGTGCAGCATGGTCCGGGAGCCTGCTGGTCGGGTCAAGCGCAGATGCGGCCAGCAGGCAGCTCGCCCGTCGCGATGACGACGCCTGCGCCTCCGAGTCCGACCGCGGTCGGTGGCAGGTGGCGGTCGGCTCCAGCGCGATTCGCGTCCAAAATTCGCGCGCGAATCGGGCGCGACCTTGCCGCCCCGGCGCCCGCCGCGGTAGCCTGCGCACCGTCGCGTGCGCGCGACGCCCTCCCCGTCTGGAGCGTTCATGCAGGGTCCGGATTCGCAGCGAGAAGGAAGCTTCGGTGGTGCAGCGCGCGGTGAATCCGCCGCGGGCGCCTCGATGCCGCGCTACGAGTTGGGCCGCATCTACGGAGAGCTGCGCGCTTCTGTCGCATGCGGCGCGTACCACGAGGCCAACCGCCTGCTGGCCGAGGCGCTTGGACTCAACCTCGACCTCGACCTGAGGCCACCGCCGGGCGCAGCCGGTCCCGGCGACCTCGTGGCGGATCTGAGCGTCCGCGGTTTCAAGCCGTCCGAGCTGACGATGTTGGCGGCGAACCTCAAACCCGTCGTCAAATTCGAAGACATCCCCGTCGACCAGGCGGACCGCTTCGTGAGCCAATTCGGCGATCAGTACCGACTCGTCGTCGGCGAGCCGTACCGCAAGGACTACCTGCTGCTGCGGAGCGCGCCGCTGCCCGCCCCGACGACGCCCGCCAGCCGCGCGACGCGCTGGTCTGCATCTATGCGTCGCGCGACGACACCGGCCAGCGCCTCATGGAGATCGAGCAGCGCGAACCTGAGAATGTCTTCGCGACCGGCGAGTTGCTCGGCTTCCCACGTTGCTGCATCGAAGCCTTTGCCCGGGATTTTGAGCGCAGCCGGCGCGACCAGGACACCCTCAACGACGACGCGGTGCGGCGCATGCTGGCGACCGCATCGGCCGCCGCTCCGGGACGCCCGGCGCTCAACCCGATCTCCAACCACGAGCTGCTCGGCTTCTATCCCTGTGACCTGCATTGCGACGCAGCGACCGCCTACGCCTTCCGGACGGCCCAGGCCATCGCGCGCAACCAGCCGGACTGGCTACGCAACGTCCAGAATCGCCTGGCCCGACCGCTGCTCTTCTGGCGCCTGCCGTTCTTCCTGAGCTTCGACGGCGCCGTCGAGGGAGAGACGTTGCGCTACCGCGAGGTGGTCGCCAACGCTTTCGCCGAATCCGATGTGGTCGGCGTGCAGCGGCTCTTCGCGTGCCACCTCCTGCCGCGCCTGCGACGTGGCGATGGCCTTCGTATCGACAGCGACGCGGTCACCATCCTCGCGGGCGACGACGCGGTCGACCGGATCGCGCTCGGCGCGGGAATGCGGCCCTTGCTGACGGCCTGGAGAGAGTGGCCGGACAACTGGCAGGCGCTCTTCGCGCAGGCACAGGGGGCAGCGCAGGGGACAACGCAGGGGACGACGCAGGGGACAACGCAGGGGACGACGCAGAGGACGACGCAGGGGACGACGCAGGGGACGACGCAGGGGACAAAGCGCACTGCGGCCGCGCCAGCGGACAGCGACGCGGCGCACCTCGCTGCCTTCGTCGGACCCGGGACGCCCGCCGGCGGGATCGAGGAGCCGGCGCCTGCCGAACCCGTCAGCGAACCGGTGCGGGAGGACCGCGACGTCGGTGTGCGCTGGCTTGAGGTGTCGCCTGGCTTCGCTTGCAACTGCCGCTGCCTGGGCTGCTTCTCGTGCAGCGCGGACGCAAACGCCCAGGCCGAGACACGCGACGTCGCCCGCTGGATCGAGGCCGGCCGCGCGCGCGGCGCGAAGCATCTATGGATCGGCGGCGGCGAGCCCACCCTGCGCAAGGACCTGCTCAAGCTGCTGCGTGCCGGACGGACCCTGGGCTACCAGCGGATCAAGGTACAGACCAACGGAATGCTCTTTGCTTATGGAGGCTACGCCGAGAAGGCTGTCGCCGCCGGCATGAACGAGACAAACCTCCTGCTCAAGAGCACCGACCCTGTCGTGCACGACGAGCTCAACGGCACACCTGGATCGCACGACCTGCTCGAGCGCGGCATCGCCCATCTGCGGACGACCGGCGTGCGGCTCGAGGGCGACATCCTGCTCACTTCTCGCAACGTCGACGGCGTCGCCGACGTGATCAGCCACTACGCCGCCGCCGGGCTGGTCCATTTCAACCTATGGCTGTTCTCGACCGCGGACAGCAGCGACAAAGACCTTGCGACGCTGATGCCACGGCTCGACCGATGCCGCCCAGCGCTGGCCGCCGCCTGGCAGGCTGCGGAGGCGGCGGGTGTGACGTTGACGTCGCTGCACACACCGCACTGCGCGACCACGCCGGAGCGCTGGGCGATGCAGTTCGACGTGGTCGGCATGGGCCTGTGGGTCGCCAACCCCGACGGCCACGGCTTCCTGCTGCAGGATTCGCCCATCGAGCGCACCGTATTCCCCGACCGCTGCGGAGGTTGCGCCGCTCGTCCCGTCTGCCGGGGGCTGCGCGAGGACTACCTGATCCAATACGGCGACGCCGAGCTGATCCCGTTCGCGGCGACCGACCTCGGCGTGCGGCTCACGCGCGGCTCGATCCTCGACCTCGCCAGCTAGGCTGCCGATCACCAACGCAGGCGAACGTCGAAGGTGGTCGGGCCCCGAGCGGCGCCGTCGCAAGCGCGCAGGTCCGCCCCGCCGGACTCGATCAGCAAGCGCAACCCGAACAGCTGCAGGAACCGCCACGTCGGCTGATCGAAGACGCGCGCGCCGCTGTAGCGGATCAGCCGATCACCAGCGACTCCGTCCAGCTCGGTCTCGCCGACGTCAAAGAGCTGCGGGTGTGCGTCAACCGCCTGGCGAAGCAGGCGCTCCGGCCCCAGCCGACGAGCCACCGTCCTCGCCAGGAAGCCGGCAGATCTGCGCGCGTCGTCGGCGAGGGCGGCGGCAAAAGCGGCTGTGTCACCCGCACAGCAACGCGCGACGATCGCCTCGTTGAGGCGAAGATACGGCCCGACCGGTAGCCAAGCGCGTGCATCCGGGTGGTCCGGGAGGGTGTCGACTCCCACGCCCACATCAGCCCGCAAGAGGTCGGGTGCGTCCTCGCCCCAGCGCCGCCGCACCCGCGACGCCCAGCCACGCAACAGAACGCCGCGGCAGCGTCCAGCCAGCGCCATCGTGGCCTCGCTGGACCAGAGTTGCGCGTCGCTCGCCTCGCTCGCGTCGCTCGCCTCGCCCCCGCTTTGCATCGGCGTCTCCTACGAAGCTGCGATCACTCCGGACCGTCCGACACCACGACACGAATCGCGCCCGTGGTCTCCGAATGCGTCGGAAACGTGGGCCCAACAAGGCGCATCGGAAACGGTCATCCGAAGCGCTCAATAGTGGCGATCGAGCACGTACCAGCCGAAGGCGCGCAGCATCATTTTGGGGAGTGAGTCCTCGACCAGCGGATCGAGGGCGGCCCAGGCGGCCTCGACCATATGGCGGGCCTCGGTGGCGCACTCATCGACCGCGCCGCAAGCCTCGAGCCGAGCGATGACAGCCTCGATGGTCTCGCGATCCTGGGGCTTGGCTTTCACAGTCTGCCACAGCCACGCGCGGTCGGCCGCGTCGACCAGGCCAAACGCCTTGGCGACCGGCAGGGTGACCTTGCCGTGGGCGATGTCCTCGCCACGATCCTTCAGGTTTCCCTTGAAGCCGCGCAGGTTGAGCACGTCGTCGACGATCTGGAAGGCGAGGCCGACCGACTCAAAGAACGCACCCACGCCCTCGATCTGCGCCTCCGTTCCGCCGCCGACGAGCGCACCCATGCGAGCGAGGGCGCCGGCTGGCGACGCCGTCTTGAGGCGGTGGATCGCCAGAACCCGCCGCTGCAGGGGCTCGCTCTCGCCGCTGGCGACCGCGGCGTCGACGAAGCGGTCGACGCCGTCGATGTCGATGGCCTGACCGGCGTGACCGGCGCGCAGCGCCTGAAAGTACAGGTCGTACAGTCGAATCTGGTCGGTGCGGCTGATGCTGTCATCGACGAGCAGCTTCTGACCCATGAAGTAGCAAGCGGTGCCGGCGTTGATCGCCAGCGGCTCGCCATAGACCACGTGGCTGGTCGGACCACCGCGCCGCCAGGTCGATCCATCCTGGACGTCGTCGACGATCAGCGAACCAACGTGCATCAGCTCGGGCATGGCCAACCAGCGCACATACCGGCGCGAGTCGCCACCGACCACGTCGCAACAAGCGAGGGCTGCGTACGAGCGCCAGGACTTGCCGCCGCGATCGACGATCTCACGGACGGGACGTATCAGGGTGTCGACGAACTGGTCTGTGTCGACCCCGTCGAGCAGATCCGCCCGGGTCGGGCTGGCGACGAGGTCACGCACCTGCTCGAAGCTGGGTTCGAACGGTATCAGCGCCTGGACCGAAGCCCGCACCTGACGTCCAACCGACTTGAAGAAGCTGTCGAGGTCATCGACCGTCAAGAAGCCGCTGCGCTCGACCCATGCGCGGCCCTGAACGGCCTCGCCGTTGCGCGTGCCGACCGCCCGGCAGCGCCCCTCCCAAAAGGCGGGCTTCGAGATCAGCGTAACGATCTCCTGATCGGGGAAGTCCGGCTCAAGGTCGATCTCGAGCCCCGCGGCCGGGACCGAGAGGTGCCACTGCGCGGGGTAGTCGTTGAACGTGCGGGTGCTGGTCCAGGTGCCCGACCACGTCAGGGAGAGCTCGCCATGGGAGCGCGCAGCCCCGTCGGCGTCGATCTCGACCGTGACTCCGCCCGCCTCGGTGTAGCGGACGGCG
>CALGHC010000266.1 GCA_937915965.1 uncultured Myxococcales bacterium | reverse complement strand
CGCCGGCGTCGCTGCAAGCCCCTGGCGCCGCGATCATGCAAGCGAGCGCGAAGAGGCTCAGCCACGACGCGAACGACCACGCACTGGATGGCGATGGACGGGAAGATCGTGAGGGACTGGAAGGTCGTGAGGGACTGGAAGGTCGTGAGGGGCTGGAAGATCGTGACGAACAGCAAGCGGCGGCGGTTGCGCGCATGGCGGGCTCCGGGTTGGGCGGCGGACGTGCAGCCACAGAGGATACGCGGTCGTCGCGCTTGTTCAACCGCTCAGGAACGCATACAAAGAACACCCGTGATGCACCGCATTGGTGAGCCCCGTTCGATGAGCCGCGAGGTGTCTATGTTCTCCGTTCGACCTGTGTTCCCCGTTCGGCCTGTGTTCTCCGTGCGACCTGTGTTCTCGGTGCGATCTGTGTTCTCGGTGCGATCTGTGTTCTCGGTGCGATCTGTGTTCCCTGTTCGACCTGCGTTCTCGGTGCGATCTGCCACGAGACTCGTCAACCTCGCCGCGACGGCCCTGCTGCCGGCGCTGGTCTTGTCGACCGCCCTGCCCGCTGCGGCCGCCACCCTGCCTGCGCAGGGCGTGCTCGCCAGCGCCGCTGGCGGCCCTGTCGTCGATGGCACGTACATCCTTCTCGTCAAGCTCTACGACGCCCCGGACGCGGTCAAGTACCTGTGGGAGGACACGCAGACCGGCGTCTCGGTTCAGCACGGCTTCTTCCAGGTCGATCTCGGCGCGAACCCCGACAAGCCGATCGCCGACGAGCTCCTGACCGCCGGCAAGCCGCTGTGGCTGGGGGTCCAGGTCGGCTCCGATCCCGAGCTGACGCGCGTGGCGCTGCGGCCGGTCGCGAGCGCTTTTTACGCCCACGTCGCCGGCGCCGGCGCCTTTGCCTGGGCGGCCAGCACGCAGGCGGGCGGCCCTGCCACCGCCCTGGCGTGCAGCGGCTGCGTCACCGGCGAGATGATCGCCGCGGGCACCATCGACGACAGCCGAGTCAACTTCACCTACGCGGGCTCGAAGTCGAAGGCCGGTCCCGCCGAGGAGGCCGTGCACGCGCTGACCGCAGACGCCGCGGTCGCCGCCCAGACGGCTGTTCAGGCAGAGTCGGCGCAGCAGGCCGACGTCGCCAAGAAGGCCGACGCCGCGACCACCGCCGACGACCTGCAGTGCTCGGGCTGCATCACCCTCAAGCACCTCTCCGGCGACGTCGCTGGGGGCTTCGTCGCGACCTCGGGTGGCACGGTCAAGGGCGAGCTCGCCGTCGACGGCAAGCTCGCGCTGGGCGCGTCGGTCATCGAGGGCGGGCGCTTTGCGGCGATCGACGTCAAGCAGGTCGCTTGCGACGCCGCCGACATGGGCCGAGTCACGCTCGACGTGGCCTCCAAACGCCTCTACTTCTGCGACGGCAGCAAGTGGTTGCGCCTCACCGTCTGCGCCGAGGTCTGCAAGGTGGCCGGCACGGTGCCCTGCGGCGAGGCGATCACCGACGACTGCGGCGACGTCAGCGCTTGTGTGGGCAAGGGCACCTGGTGCGACGCCGGCAAGACCTGCGCGGCCGGCAAGTGCGAGAGCCCTGGCAGCAGCGCCGCCTTCCCGGTCGAGTCGTGCAAGGCGCTCATCGCGCTCGACCCGGCCGCCGTCACGGCCGCCTACTGGCTCGATCCCGATGGCCCCGGTGGCAAGGCGCCATTCCAGACCTGGTGCGACATGGATCTCGACGGCGGCGGTTGGACCCTGGTGTCGGTCATCTCGAGTGTGGACGGCATCGCCAAGATGGACTGCGAGCTGAACTGGAACTACGACAACGCCCGCTGGGTCGACGACAGCGTCCTCGCCGAGGGCGATTTCGACGAGAAGAAGGACCACAAGTACGCGAGCTACGGCACCCTGCCCTTCGCCGAGTTCATGATGCACGAGAAGGTCGCCGGCAAGATCGGCTGGAAGACCTGGAGCCTGGGCGAGCAGGTGAGCTTCGCCAAGATGATGGCGGGTGGCTGCGCGACCATCGCCACGAAGCCGGTGGCCAAGGGCGGCACCATCAGCGCGGACAACGCCCTGGTCTACAGCGACAACCTGCTGATGAACTGCAACTCGGACTACGTGAGCAACGACGACCTCAGCCGCCTGCACGGCAACTCGCCCAACAACCCGCAGGGGAGCTGCCAAAACGGCGGATGGGGCCTCGGCGTCGACGGCGACTCGACCAACTGCAGCTGGCAGAGCGAGGCGCGGCCTCAGACGGGTGGCTGGACGACTCAGTGCTACGCGTTCACTGGCTTCTACACCGGCGGCGAGATGTGCGGGGCGGGCTGCGCCCAGCACCACGACGCGGGCATCTTTGTCGGTAGTTTGTACGTCCGCTGACGGCGCTGACGGCGCTCACGGCGCTCACGGCGCGGACGGCGCGGACGGCGCGGACGGCGCGGACGGTGCCGACGGCGCTCGCTCGCTAGGTAGCCGTCTTGGCGATATTGCCGGGCGCGAGGATGCCGTCTGGGTCCAGCTCCGCCTTGAGGCCAGCGAAGACCTTCAAAAAGCCCAGCGGCAACAGGTCGGCGACGAGGTCGCGCTTGACCTTGCCGACGCCGTGCTCGCTGGTCGCGCTGCCACCGAGGGCGACCACCCGGCCGAGCTGGTCGGCCAGAACGCGGTGCACGCGCTCGCGGGCTGCCGCGTCGCGGCACAGGACGTTGAGGTGGGGGTGGCCGTTGCCGATGTGGCCATAGGCCCATACTCCCTCGACGTCATCGCCGCCGATGCGCGCGCGGGCGTCGTCGATGAGGGCGCCGAGGTCGGCGATCGGGACCGACCAGTCGGTGCTGAGCTTGCCGCCGCCGGCACCGTCGGCCAGGCGGTGTCCGCGCTGATTGAGCGTCTCGGGCACGCGGTGGCGCAGCACGTCGAAAGCGCGCTGGTCGGCGGCGGTGCGCAGGACCAGCGCGTCTTCGACGATGCCGCCGTTGTCGGCCAACAGCTCGGCTGCTGCCTCGAGGTGGTCGTCGACTGGGCGTGGGTCGCCGTCGGGCTGCTCGAGCTCGATGGCGAGGCCACCGCCGCGCTGGTCGCCCAACGCGAGGCTGCCGGCACCGCCGGCGATCAGGCGGCAGCACGCCGCGTCGAGCCACTCGATCGAGCGGATCGGCAGGTGCGCGCGGTCGCGGCGCAAAGCAGCGACTCCGGCGAAGAGTTCGGCCTCACTGCCGAACGGAACAAAGACCGTCAAGCGGTCGCGCGCCGCGGGGATGAGGCGCAGGGTCGCCTCGACGACGACGCCGAGGGTGCCCTCAGAGCCGACCAGCCAATCAACTGGCTCCTGCAGCGCCGGCGGCCCGACCGCGCACTTCTCGACGCGCCGGCGGCCGACGTCGTGGACGCGACCGCGGCCGTCGACAAAGCGCAGCCGCTCGACCCAGGCCGCCATCGGCCCGTAGCGGAAGGTCGCCGGCCCCGAGGCGTTGGTGGCTATGGCGCCACCGACGGTGCAATCCGACCGGCTGGTCGGGTCGACCGGTAGCTGGAGTCCCTCGGCTCGGGCGGCGGCGCGCACCTCCTC
>CALGHC010000265.1 GCA_937915965.1 uncultured Myxococcales bacterium | reverse complement strand
TCGGCCAGACTGAGATCGGCCAGACTGAGATCGGCCAGACTGAGATCGGCCAGACTGAGATCGGCCAGACAGACGGCGTGCAAAGGTCGCGCAGTTCATGGTTCCTCCTCGAAGAGTCGGTCCGTCGCCTTTGCCGACCGGTATGAACCGCCCGCCGCCGACGTGTTGCGGCGTGATTTGCAGATGTCGTGCCAAACACAAGGCCGTTCGGTCGCCCAACATGCCTCGCTGTGGTCGTGAACGCCACCGTCGCCCGCCGTGGCGGAGGGCGACGTGGTGACATGACCCACAAGCGAGGCACGGTCTGCTACCGCCCGAGGCCCACGCGACCGTTGCTTTTGTCTACACTTCGAGCGTGGGTGTGGCGTATTTGTACAGTCCGCCGACGCGCCGGCGCGATGTGGCGCTTGAGCCGCCGCGCCCGTTCAGCGCATCCGAGGGAACAACCAGCAAGGTCAGGCGGCGGCCGCCATCGCACGCACAGCCCGGAGTCACACGAATCAGCGCGCGAAGATGATGCCAAACGACTTGGTGTTCTTGCCGCCGTTGTCAGGGGACCAGGCCGCGGTCGCATAGTTGCCGGCGGCGCCGTTCGACAGGCCGAAGCCCATCCACGAGTCGGGCGAGCCGCAGTTGTCCTCCTGGTTGGCGGTGATGCCGATACGCGCGCGCATGGTGTTGAAGCCTTCTTGGTTGCAGTTGAGCTGCAGCGACGAGTCCTTGATGAGCGACTTCCATTGTTCGCGGCCCAGCTGCGTCGGCGTGTGCTTGCCGTCCTTGATGAGCGCGTGCAGCGAGCTGGCGCTCACCTCGGCGGTCAGCGCCCTGGTCTCGCCAGCCGTGATCATGACGAGTCGCAGCTCCTTGATCGGCAGGGTGTGGTAGCTGGCCAGCTTGGCCTCGGTGCTGTCCAGGTCGGGCGAGCCGGCGTTGAAGGTCGCGGTCTTTAGCCAGTACGCAGAGCCCTGGGCCAGGTTGCTCTTGGTGCCGTCGAGCTTCATCAGCAGCGTCCAACCGCCGCCGTCGGAGGTCATGTCGCAGAAGGCGAGGAACTTCTCGCCCGGACCGTCATCGCCGTCGGGATCCAGCCAGTAGGTGCCACTCACGGCCTGCGGCAGGGTCGCGACGATGAGCGCGCACGAGGGCGCGGGGTTGTCCTCGCTGCCCGCCGAGCATTTGCCGGCGATGCACACCCCGGTCTGACCGCACGAGTCACCGTCTTGGACGGGCTCGGGCTGGCAGCCTGCCTCGGCGTCGCAGCCGTCTGTGGTGCAGGGGTTTGCGTCGTCGCAGTCGACGGTCTTGCCCAGGCACTCTCCCGCGGCGCACAGGTCGTCGACCGTGCACGCCGAGCCGTCGTCGCATGCGACCTGCACCTGCACCGCCTTGCAGCCGCTCTGTGGGTCGCAGTAGTCGACGGTGCACTGGTTGGCGTCGTCGCAGAGCTTGGCCTCGCCGCCGCAGACCCCGCCCTGGCATGCGTCGTTGATGCTGCAGGCGTTTCCATCTGCGCAGGCTGCCTCGTTGGCGGTGGCCGTGCAGCCCTTGGCCAGGTCGCACGCGTCATCGGTGCAGGCGTTGCCATCATCGCAAAGCAGCGGGACACCCGGAACGCACGCGCCCGCCTGGCAGCCGTCGCCGGTCGTGCAGACGCTGCCGTCGGTGCAGCTGGCCGCGTTCGGCTTGGCGAAGCAGCCTGCCTTTGCGTCGCAACCGTCGGAGGTACAGCCGTTGCCGTCATCGCAGACCGTCGCTGCGCCCGGCAGGCACGCGCCGCCGCTGCACGCGTCACCCTGGGTGCAGACGTTGCCGTCGCTGCATGCGCCGTCGCTGGCCGCGAAGACACAGCCCTGCGCAGGTTCGCAGCTGTCCGCGGTGCAGACGTTGCCGTCGTCGCACCCCACGGGCTTGCCGGCACCACAGGCGCCACCCACACAGGCATCCCCCGAAGTGCATGCGTCGTCGTCGTTACACGGCAGCTTGTTGGCCAGGTGGCCGCAGCTGCCGTCGCCCTTCGGGTTGCAGACGTCGGTCGTGCAGCCGTTGCCGTCATCGCAGTCGGTCAGCGCTCCCGGCGCGCAGCTGCCGGCCTCGCAACCGTCGCCCTGGGTGCAGGGGTTGCCGTCACTGCACGCGCCTTCGTTGGTGGTCACGGTGCAGCCGCTAGCGGCGTCACATGCATCGTCGGTGCAGGGGTTGTTGTCGTCGCAGGCGAGCGGCTTGCCGGGGGTGCATTCTCCCGCCGCGCACAGATCTCCGACGCTGCACAGGCTGCCGTCATCGCAGGGCGCCGCGTTTGCCAGGCTCTGACAACCCTCGGCCACATCGCCGCTGGCGGCCGCGTGGCAGAGATCGGTGGTGCAGGGGTTGTCGTCGTCGCAGGGCTTGGCGGCGCCCGGCACGCAGACCTTGGCCTTGCAGACGTCGCCGACGGTGCAGGCGTTGGCGTCGTCGCAGACGGCCGCGTTCGGCACGCTGCTGCAGCCGGCAGCGACGTCGCAGGCGTCGTCGGTGCAGGGGTTGCCGTCATCGCAAACCAGGGCGTTGCCCGCCACGCACACTCCCGCCGCGCAGAGGTCACCGCTGGTGCAAGCGCTACCATCGTCGCAACCGAAGGTGTTGTTGCTGTGGCCGCAGCCGCCTGCGCCCGCGCCGCCCGGGCCGCCGGAGCCGCTCGGCGCGCAGGTGTCGAGGGTGCACAGGTTGCCGTCGTCGCAGGACGTCACGCTGCCCGGCAGACAGAGACCGGAGCCGCACTTCTCGTCGAAGGTGCAAGCGTTGCCATCGTCGCAGTCGCTACCGTCGACCGCCGGTGTGACCGCGCAGGTGCCATCCAGCGAACAGGTCGCCGTCATGCACGGCTGGACGGCGGCCGGGCAGTCAGCTGCCGAGACGCACTGCGGCTCCACGTCTGGGTCCGCGCCGGAGTCCACCTCGACGGCCGCGTCCGGGTCGGTACCAGCGTCCGGGTCGGTACCAGCGTCCGGGTCGGTACCAGCGTCCGGGTCGGTAGCCGTATCCGCGTCTGTCTCCGCGACCCCATCCGGCTCCGCATCTGCCTCGCCGTCCGCCTCTGTATCCGAATCGACATCCAGGCCGGTCACCGTCTCGGCGCCGGCATCGTCCGCGCCAGCGTCGTCCGCGCCAGCGTCGTCCGTCCCAGCGTCGTCCGTCCCAGCGTCGTCTGCCGTTTCCGCAGCTCCGCCGTCCGCACCCGCGTCGCCGCCGCCCGTCGCGTCGGTCGGAGTGGTCGAGGTCTCGGCGCCGACACCGTCGCCCGCCGCAGCCGAGTCGCCGACAGCAGTCGAGTCGCCCGCGACTGTGTCACCGGCCGCACCACCCGGCCCGACCACGACCGCATCTTCACCACAACCACCCAAAGCGAAAAAAAAGACCACCGCGAGGGCAGTAGTCAAACCGTTGCATCGAGCGATCATGGCGTCTCCGTGTTGCGGTCGCACAGCGATCCTGCCGCAGTCCCACTGTCGAGAGGGTATGGATGGCCGCCGCTGTTGTCGATCATCACCCAATCCAGCCCGGCGAAGGCCGGGCTTTTCAGATGTTGCTCGCGGCTTCAGCCGCCGGGCCGCCAAACCCGCACCGCACCCACCCAACCACGCGATCTCACCACCCAATCCAGCCCGGCGAAGGCCGGGCTTTTCAGATGTTGCCCGCGGCATCAGCCGCCGGGCCGCCAGCACCCCGAACGGGCCGCCCCAGCCGCGAGTTCCGCGGGCCTCCGCCACCAATACCACATAGAGGTGCCAAAAAAGTGGGCAAGCCTGTTTTTTCTCCCCGCCCCTGCACCACAACATCTACCTCAGCAGCGCCAAAAACTCCGCCGGCACCGGCGCCTCCAGCTCGATCCGCGTCCCGTTGCGCGGGTGCGTGACCGCCAGCCGAAACGCGTGCAGGCCCAGGCGACTGTCCGGCTGGCCATAGCGCGCGTCACCAACCACCGGATGACCCAGCCACGCCAGATGCACGCGGATCTGGTGCTTGCGCCCGGTGTCCAGCCGCACGTCGAGCAAGGTCCGCCGTGCTGCGACCCGCTCGATCGCGATGCGGGTGCGGGCGGCGCGTGAGCCAGGGCCAGAGCCAACGCGGACGTTCAGGCCGGTGTCTTCCCACAGGGGCTGGTCGACCACGGCGGCGATGGTCGTCAGGCGGCCCTCGACGACGGCGAGGTAGCGCTTCTCTGTCTGCTTCCAGTTGGCCTGGGTCGCCTCGCGCATCTCGTGGCTGCGGGCAAAGAGCATCACGCCGGAGGTCTCGCGGTCGAGGCGGTTGACCGGCCAGAGGCGCTCCTTGGGTCCGAGCAGCGCGCGCACCTTGGCCAAGGCCGTCTCGCTGTTCTCGCGGCCCGTCGAGACCGCGAGCAGGCCGGCGGGCTTGTCGATGGCGACGAGATCCTGGTCGCGAAAGAGAACGACCAGATCCGACCTGGCGGCGCCGCGCGGGGCGCCGGCGTCGAGAACCCGCACCTCGTCACCGGCAGCGAGCGGATGATCGGCGCGCCGAACCACCTCGTCATTGACCGTGACGGCGCCTGCCCGCAGGCGCTCCTTGAGCGTGCTCTTGCGCCACCCGGGCAGATGCAGCTGCAAGCACGCCATCAACGGAGCTGGGGACTCGACGCGCAGGCGCTCGCTCATCTCAGCCTCGCGTCTGTTCAGCCTCGTGTCTGTTCAGCCTCATGGGCGTGTCGACTCGCCCGCGCCTCAGCGCGCGTACCAGCTCGTCACCCCGGGGTGGGCGCGCGCGGCGGCGTGGTGGCCGACCAGCTTCGGGAAGCCCGAGAAGCAGTCGGCGGAGATGTGGTCGAGACCACCGCTGGTGAACCACTTCATGACAACAAAGAGCTTCAGGTCAGCGACCTGGAGCGCGTCGCCGCCCAGGAACGGTCCGACGACCTCTCGCTCGATATCGGCCGCCCAGCGCAAGAGCGGCCCGGCGGCGAAGGCCTCACGGGCTGCCTTCTTCTCGTCGCCTTCCTTGCCGCGTGACGTCGCGTCGATCTGCGCGCGCAGGTCCTCGATGCTGGCCATCACCGCCTCGTGCCGGGCGGCCTCCCAGGCGTCGGCGGGGTGCAGCTCATGCTGGCGACCGATAAAAGAGAGGATGGCGTTCGACTGGCCAAGTGCGCGACCGTCAACGGTGATCACCGGCAGAGCGCCATAGGGCGTGAGCGCCTTGCGCTGCGGCCAATCGGCACCGCGCACCCGGTCGTCGGTGAACGGCACACCGGCGATGTGCAGGGCGATGCGGCAGTCCTCGCCGCGACCGCCGGGAAAATCGAAATAGCTCAGGGTCACGTCTGGCATGGTGGTCTCCTCCTGGCCGGCGAGGATGCCCGAACCGAACTGTGTTCGGCTAGAGGACGGCCATCAAATCTGCACGGCGATGCGCACGGCCGGCGCGGGCGCGTCGACTTGGACCGCGGGGCCAGTCAGGAAGACCGCCATCAGGACCATGAACGTCGCTCTCGCACTCTCTCTTCTCGCCGCCGTTCGTTGTCAGGCTCTCGACCGTTCGTTGTCGGGCTGGCGTATCGGGCTGGCGTGCCGGGCTCTAGGCCGGGTCGTTCTAGCCATGAGGGGCCCCGTCACGGATCCATTTTCCTTGCCGCTCATCCTTTCGAGTTGCAGACTTCGCCCATAGATGGCCCTGCGCAGGAACGGGTCGAAAAGAAAGGTGTCCAGCGCGACAAGGGCTCCAACCCGGAGGGCCGAACTGGACCGAGTCACCGCGAGAACGCGACAGACGGGGAAGAACGATGGACCGCAAACGCCACCCGGAGAGCCTCGCCATCGAGATGGTCGCCGATGACGACCGACGCGAGCACGTGCGAAGCGCCTTTGAGCGCAACGCGATCTGCTACGTCGACGGCGCCCGGGTAGACGGCAGGACAATCGACATCAGCCGCGGCGGCGCCCGCCTCGAGACCTCGACGCCCGACGCGTTCGCGATCGGCGAGACGGTCGGCGTCGTCTTTGGTGTCCGAGATGGCGCGCCGCGTTCTGTGCTCGTCTTCGGAACCGTGGTCCGGCACGACGCCGGCGAGAAGACGCGCGTGGGCGTCGCCTGGACGCGCGCCGTCGGCCGGGGAACCGCCGAGGAGCTGACGAGCTTCCTGCAAGCTGCCATGGGACTGACCATCCCGCGGGTCTCGATCCGGGTCGAGTACGTCGGAGTCGAGAAGCTGCCTCGTAGCACCTACGTGTTCAGCCGCGCGGTCGAGATCACCGGTCCGGGCGCCGCGCCCCGACGGGTGCTGGCGCCGCCATCAGCGCGAGGCCGACACGCGTCCGTTGCAGCGGTCACCCCGTTCGCGGCGCCCTCCGCAGCGGCGACGACCACAGCTAGCTTCGACCCGGGCAGCGCCCCTGTGGCGTCGGCAATGGCAGGAGCGACGGCGGGAGCGACGGCAGGGGCGCCCGAGACAGCAGCGCTGCCAGCGGCCGATCCGGACGCGGGGCGCAAGAGCAAGAAGGCGACGCAGCGGGTCGTATACGGCGTCAAGGCTTCGCTCGACCCCGAACCTGGTGCCATCACGGGCATCGTCTCGCGCGCCGATCTGACGGTCGACTGCGGCCTCGACGCGACCTTGGTGGTCGCCGAAGGCGAGCTCGCCGTGCGCGTCACCCGCATCGGCATGGACAGCATGTTCGTGCAGTCGGGATTTGTGCCGCTTGATCACAAGCGCCCCGTCTGCCTGCGACTGACCATCCCGTCGCGCGAGGGCGCCATCAACTTGGAGTGCACCGGCCGGCTGGCGCGGCTGTCGGCACCCACGGCGAAGCAGGGCGGTGGCTTCGAGCTGGTCATTGTTGACGTCGACGAGGGCGACCGCCCAGGCATCCTGACGCGCTACGTCAGGTGGTTGCAGTTCGTCGAGCTTTCCGAGGAGTAGGTGAGCTTTCCGAGGAGTAGGTGGCGCTTTCTAGATAGGAGACGATAGCCTAGCGGCCGGCGCCGGCCCATCGGCGCACGCGGCCAGGATCCACCACCCGAATTCTCCCCGGCCGCTGATTCTGGATGCAAATCAAGGCGCAAGGAGGCGAGCGACTGAGGCGTACTCGTGTACGCCGCAGGGAGCGAACCGACGCAACAACGCAGAGTTGCGCCAGAAGCGGTGGATCGGGGGCGGGGATCGTCGATGCAGAGCCAAGCCATCACCTTCGAGAACGAGGACGGACACCTGCTGGCCGGGCGGATCCACCGCCCCCTGGACGACACCCCGGTCGCGTGGGCGCTCTTTGCCCACTGCTTCACCTGCAGCAAGGACCTGCGTATCAGCCGCCTCATCTGTGAGGCCCTCGCCGACGAGGGCATCGGTGTCCTGCGTTTCGACTTCACCGGCCTGGGCGAAAGCGCCGGAGACTTCTCCGAGACCACGTTCAGCGGTCAGATCTCAGATCTCGCCGCCGCGGCAGCCTGGATGGCCGAGAACCTCGATGCGCCGGCGCTCCTGGTCGGTCACTCGCTCGGCGGCACGGCCGTCCTGCGCGCCGCCGGCGCCCTGCCCTCCGTCAAAGCCGTGGCGACCATCGGCGCGCCATCGGACCCCGCGCACGTCAAAGAACTCTTCGGCGACTGCACCCACATGATCGATCATCAGGGCGCAGCGGACGTGGCGATCGGTGGGCGTCCCTTCCACATCAAGCGACAGTTCCTCGAGGACATCGCAGCGCAACCCATGGCCGAGGCCATCACCGGGCTGCGCCGCGCCTTGCTGGTATTCCACGCGCCACGCGACGAGGTCGTCGGTGTCGCCCACGCGGCGACGATCTTCCAGGCGGCCCGCCACCCCAAGAGCTTCGTCTCCCTCGACGGCGCCGACCACCTGCTCAGCGAGCCGGACGACGCCCGCTACGTCGGCGCCGTGCTCGCCGCGTGGGCCAGCCGCTACATCCACACCGGTGGCCAGCGCATCGCGAAGCTCGAGCCGCGCGACCACCAGGTTGTCGTGCGCATCGGCGCCGAACACTACCGGACCGAGGGCCTCGCCGGCGGGCATCCCATCGTCATGGACGAGCCGGAGACGCTCGGTGGCACCGATCGCGGCGCCAGCCCTTACGACATGTTGCTCTCCGGGCTCGGCGGATGCACCGCCATCACCCTGCGCATGTACGCCGACGGCAAGCAGTGGCCGCTGGAGTCGGTCGACGTCCGCCTGACCCACCAGAAGGTGCACGCCGACGACTGCAAGGAGTGCGGGGCCACGGAAGGGCGAATCGACGTCATCCGCCGCGAGGTGCAGCTCACGGGCCCGCTCAGCGACGAACAGCGCAGCCGCCTGCTGGAGATCGCCGACCGCTGTCCTGTGCACCGCACGCTGCACGGTCAGATCGAAGTGTTGACGACCCTGGCTTGATGCAGCTGGGCCGAAGGTCATTGACTGAAAGCCGGCGGCACCGGCGAACCGGGCACAGAGACGGAGAAGGGGACGGAGAAGGGGACGGAGAAGGGGACGGGCACGGGCACGGGCACAGGCGACGCCATGGCGCGCAACCCGGGTTGTCGCTAGGATTGTGCCGAGGCCACTTGTTTCCCATGGAGCCAAACTCATGACGTCAGCTACAATTCACCCACCGCGCGCGAGCCTGATCGCCGCGCTTCTCGCGACCCTGCTGGCCGCGTCCCTCGCCTTGCCGGCCGTCGCTGTGGCAGCGCTGCCGGGAGGGCTGCAGGTGACCGGCGCGCTGCGCTCGATCGGTGGTGCGGCGGTTCCCGATGGCGACTACATCCTCACCTTCCGGCTGTGGAACGGCGAGGCGCTGGAGGCCAAGCTGCTGCACCTCGAGCCGATCGCGGCGGGGGTCAAGCACGGCGCGTTCGCAGTGACGGTCGGCGTCGCCAACCCGCTCGCACAGCTGCCCGCGCAAGTCTTCGTCGACAACGATGTCTGGCTGAGCGTGCAGGTGGGCAGCGACCCCGAGCTGCCGCGCACAGCGCTGCGGATGGTGCCCTACGCCGTGCGCGCCTTGGCCGCCGGCGCGCTCGCGTGCAGCGCTTGCCTCGACGGCAGCGAGCTGCAGACCAACGCGGTCACCTCATCGAAGGTCGCGTTCACCTACGCCGCCTCGTCGAGCAAGGACGGACCGGCCCTCGACCTCGCCTGCACGGGCTGCGTCGGCAGCGACGAGGTCGACTTCAAGTGGGCGGCGGCCGACGCGCCTGGCGGCGCGGCCCTGCAGGCCAAGGCGTTGATCTGCGACGGCTGCATCGACAGCGCGCACATCGGCAAGGGAGTCGTCGGCGTCGACAAGCTGCACCCGGCGGCGCTCCACTGGGACAACCTGAACGGCGTCCCCGCGCCCTTCGCGGACGGCGTCGATGACGTGCTGACGGCCGTCGACGTCGTCGCCATCGTCGCCAAGGACAAGATCGACCTCGCCGCTGGCTCGACCGTTGCCGGTGCCGCGCTGGCGCGCTTCGCCAAGACAAACAGCGACGACCTCGCGGACGGCGCGAGCCTCGTGCTCGACACAGGCGCTGGGTCCGCTGCGGTCCTCGCCCAGGCCTGGTTCTACGAGGTCGCGACCAAGAAGTGGCGCATCGCCGACGACGGCTCGAGCCAGTCGGCCGGCTGCACAGACTGCGGCACTGGCGGCGACGGCGTCTGGTCTCCCGCCACCGGCACCTTTGCCGCGGGGACGTACAACTTCACCAAGATCGACATCAAAGCCGGTGTCAAAATCACCATCACCGGCAGCCAGCCGCTCGTCCTGCACGCCACCGAGAGCGTGACCATCGCCGGCGAGCTGAACCTCGACGGCGGCGCCGCGGTCGACTCGA
>CALGHC010000264.1 GCA_937915965.1 uncultured Myxococcales bacterium | reverse complement strand
CCTGATGCTGCTGCCCGGCGCCGGCGTCGTCGCCGAAGCGATCACCTGCATGTACCTCCCCGAGCTGCGTCGGCTCGGCGACCAGTGGGCCACGACACGCGTCATCGATGGCCGCGCGGGGCTGCGCTCCAAGGCGGTTGGCTGGTGGGTTGGCGCCGCTCTGATCGCTGTCGCGGTTGCGCTGCTCGTGCTGCCCTTCCTGGCGTGGGGAGGTCGACCCGCATGACCTCCGCCTTCACCTTCGAGCATCCCTGGTTCCTGCTGACCCTGCTGCCGCTGGCCGCCGTATGGTGGGTGCGCTTTCGCAGCCGCCCCGCGACCGTCCGAGTCGGATCGTTGGCTCTGTTTCGCGAGGCCGCTGCGGGCGGCGCGGGCCTGCGCGCCCGGTTGCGTGCGCTCCCCGACGTGTTGCGCGTCGTCGCGGTCGTCTTGCTGATCGTCGCGCTGTCGCGGCCGCAGAAGGTCGATCGCGAGCTGCTCTCGGGCGAAGGCCTCGACATCATGATCGCGCTCGACATGAGCGGCTCGATGAACGCCATCGACCTGAGCGAAGCGGAGATCCATGCGGTCCAGGCCGAGGGCCGTGAACCACTGAATCGATTTGGGACCGCCCGCAAGATCCTCAAGGACTTCGTGAAGCGCCGGCGCTCGGACCGCATTGGTCTGGTCGTCTTTGGCTCTGAGGGGTTCCTGCGCTTTCCGCCCACCCTCGACTACGTGCGCCTGCTCAACGCCCTTGACGATCTCGTCCTCGATGACGGTCGCCGCGGCAGCGCAGACCAGGAGGGCTGCTCGAACGATTGCACCATCAACGGTTCGGGGACCGCCATCGGCGACGCGCTCAACCGCGCCTTCTTGCGTCTTGAGGGCGCCCGCGAGCGATCCAAGCTGCTGATCCTCATCACCGACGGCAAGCAGGAGGGCGGCGCGATGGAGGCGCTCACGGTGCCGAAGTACATCGCCTCCCTGCCCGACCACGATAAGGTGCGCATCTACACCTTCCAGGTCGGTTCGGGCCGCGAGACCCGATTGCCCGCGGTCGATCCGCTGCGGGGCTCGGTGCTGCGCGATCGCTTTGGCCGGATCGTCTACCAGCGACCCGAGCGCCCGTTTCCCACCGATCCAGAGCTGCTGCGGCAGATCGCCGACCTGACCGGGGGGACCTTCTACGACAGCTACGACCCCAAGAAGTTCGAAAAGGACTTTGAAGATCTCGAGCGCACCACCTTCAAGGTCAAGGTCCACACAAACCGCAAGGAGATGTTCTTCCCGTGGCTTCTCGCCGGTTTGGCGTTGCTTCTCCTTGATCAGCTCCTGCGACGCAGCTGGCTGCGCACGTTCCCCTAGCCCACTCGAACCCGGTGCACTTCCGCACCACTCCGCCGGCGCGACGCCCCGGCTAGCTCGCCCCCCGACCTGCCATGAACGATTTGAACTTCCACAACCCTGAGATGATCTGGCTGATCGTGCCCGTCCTGGCGCTGACGGCGTGGTGGTTGGCGCAGATCGCCGACTTGCCGGCGCGGCTGCTGCGCTTGGGCGAGGGCGCGGTCGTGAGGCAGCTGGTTTCGTCGTATTCGCCGCGGCGTGAACTGTTGCGCGCGGTGCTGGTCGGTGCAGCGATGCTGCTGCTCGTTGGCGCCGCTGCCCGGCCCCGCTACGGCGTGCGCGAGACGGAGGTCTCCAACGCCGGCATCGACATCGCTTTCGTGGTCGACGCCTCCAAGTCGATGCTGGTCCGCGACGTCGTACCCAATCGCCTCAAGGGCACATCGCTGGAGATCTCCTCGCTGCTCGACCGACTCGCTGGCGGTCGGGTCGCGCTGGTACCCTTTGCGGGCATCCCTTTTGTGCAGTGTCCGCTGACTACCGACCACGAGGTGCTGCGCACCTACATGAACGAGGTTCGCGTCGACGACATGCCGATCCCCGGCACGCACATCGGTCGCGCCATTATTCGGGCGGTCGACCTGCTGACGGGCGAGACCGAGAGAGACGAAGCGGCCGCGCGCGGCAACCTCGTGCCGCAGTTTGAAGGATCGAAACACAAAGCGATCGTCTTGTTCACCGACGGCGAGGACCACGAGGGGGCTGCGCTTGAGTCCGCAAAGATCGCGTCTGCGAAGGGCATTCGCATCTACACGGTCGGCGTGGGTTCGGCGTTCGGCGACCCGGTGCCCAATATCTCATCGG
>CALGHC010000263.1 GCA_937915965.1 uncultured Myxococcales bacterium | reverse complement strand
GCCCTGGCGGCGGTCAGCGACGTCGAGGAAGTCGGGCACTGCGGCCGCATCGAAGCCGGCGAGCCTGGCCCCTTCGATGACGCGCGCGAAGAGGGTGAGAAACCAGACGCGGTCGGCGACGAGGCGAGCGAAGAGCTCCGACTCATGCCGGGCGCAGTTCTGCCGCGACCCGTCGAGGTTGAGCATTTTGCTGGTCAACGATCTTGGCGAGCGCAGCAGCGTCCGGGCGAGCGTCGTGGCGACGGCCGGGAGCCGGTACATGTTGCCGCCGCCAAAGGTGTGCGGGTCGAGGACGTGGAACAGGCCGTGGCAGATCAGGACTTCGATGGGCAGGTAGGGCGGCTGGCGCGGTCGGGGCACGCGCTGGGCGACGAGGCGCCACTGGTCGGTGGCGGCGGTGATCGTGAGGTCGAGGGTGGCGGCGAGGTCGGAGGGCATGGGCGTCGCGCGGCTGAAGAGGGCGCAGGAGCGGCGGGCGAACAAGGCAGCGGTGCAGGCGAAGAGGCCGGCGTGACGGCGTTGACAGGGCCTTCACAGAAACACACTATCGCGCCCATCCCACACCTCAGCCGCCGCCTTCGGAGGTCACGATGAGTCCCACAACCGCTGGCCAACGGCCCATGCATCTCGCGTGGCCCCTTCTTGCCGTGCCGCGCACCCACATTCGATGGGTCTCGCTGGTCGGCCTTGTGGCCGTCGTCGGCTGCACGCAGCCGGCCCGAAACGGCGGAGGCGGTGGTACCGGGGGAGGCAGCACCGGGGCCTCGTGCGGCAACGGCATCTGCGAGGGGAGCGAGGCAACCACCTGCCCGGCAGACTGCTCGGGTGGCGGCTGCACGTCACCCTGCACGGCGGCGATGTGCACGGCGGCGGGCGACATCCAGGACTGCATCACCAACGACAGCGGCTGCAAGGTACTCACCGCCCCGGCTGCCTGCCCCGCGGGCAAGGCGTGCACCGACGGCAAGTGCGTCGAGCAGCAAACCTGCGGCGATGGTACCTGTGGCGCGGGCGAGAATGCGACCTGTCCGCTCGACTGTCCGAGCGGCTGCACAGCGCCGTGCTTCGTGGCGAAGTGCGGTCCAGGAGGCGGCCTGCAGGCCTGCACCGCCGGTCCCGACGGTTGCGCAGTACTCGGCACCGAGGCGCCGTGCCCGAGCGGCTCGAACTGCAGCGACGGTGCCTGTGTGACGCTCTCTACCGAACACGCGGAGATTGTGTCGGTGAATTTCACCGGCGAGAAGACCGCGTTCCCGACCTACATGGCGCCGATGTTCGGCAAGACCATCGATGGCCAGAAGTTCGCCGTGATCCCCGAACTGGTGCTCACCAACCCAACCGGTGAGGCACGCACCGTCGAGGTCAAGGCGTGGCTCCAGGGATACTCCGAGGAGGGCGGAACGAACGCGCCCATTGTCCTCGCCCCAGGCGAATCGAAGACCATCAGCGTCGATATTCCATTCACTTGTGGGAAGCTGGATTCGATCGTCACCGAGATCACCGCGAGCTACAAGGTCGCGCTCTATGAGAACGGGGTCGAGGTCGACGCCCGCAAGGTCAACGTCAAGATGCTGCCGAAGAGCACGGTCCTGTGGCTTCCGCCCGAATTCGAATCCAAGGATCCGGCGGCGGTCAAGGAGGCGTCCGGATTGATGAAGATCATCGCCACGAGCCTCTACACGACCAAGAACGACGCGTGGGGCGAAGTCGACAAGCTCGTCGCCGAGGCGAGCAAGCTGTCACCGGTGGGGCTGACCGGCTTCTCATTCGAGAGCAAGTCGGCAGCCAATCAGGCCGAATTGGCAGGGCAAGCGCTGGTAGCAATCTTCAAAGCACTAAAAGCGCGCGGTGTTGCATACTCGAGCGTCGGCACCGACTTCTTCGGCGGTTCGCAGAACATCCGCTACCCCGCAGAGTCCCTGACGGTCGGCAGCCAGAATTGCGTGGATGGCGCGCTCGTCTTTGCCTCCGCGCTCGAACGGATGGGCTACCGCCCAATCGTCGTCTACGTGCCAGGTCATGCCTTCGTCGGTGCCCGCGCCACGAAGACCGGACCGTCCGTGTTCATCGAGACGACGATGGTCGGCAGTTCCAGCGCCGAGAAGGCCGTGCAGGTCGCCGCGGGGGAGGTCCTGGAGAATTTCGACAAAGCAGGCCAATACGGCTTCGAGCCCAAACAAGGCAATATCGCGGCATTGATGGTCGACGTCCGTGCGCTTCACGAGGAAGGCGGGCTCCCGTCGAGCTTCTTCCCGTGTGGCGCCAAGCCGGCCCCGGCGGCCGACCCGTGCGGCAGCAACCCGCAGTGCAAGTGCCAGAAATCACTGAACTGCATGCGCAACGGCGAGTGTACGGTGGTTTCGTCCGGCAGCGGCTGTGGCGTCACCGGTGACGCGGACTGCAAGCAGTCAACGGACTGCAAGGACTGGGGCAAGTGCTCGGCGGTCATGAAGGACGGCAAGATGGTCTGTGACAAGGCTGGCAGCGGTCCGGTCTGTGGCAACGGGGCTTGCGAAGCAGGCGAGAACTCGACGAACTGCGCGAAGGATTGTGGCGGTCCGGTCGCGACATGCGGCGACCTCAAGTGCGCGGCCGGCGAGGCTTCCGCTTGCCCGCTCGACTGCGCAACCCAGTACGGGCCAGAACTGGCCTGTGTGGCCCAGACCTGCGGCGGACAGTGGAGTGCCTGCATGGCCAACGCGACGTGCAAGGGCATTCTCAACTGCTACGTCCAATGCGGCTGCAATGACGGGTGCGTGAACGGGTGTATGGCCGACGCGGGCGGCGCCCAGGTCTTTACGCAGCTCACCAACTGCATGATCGGCGCGACCTGTCCCGAGGCGTGCCCGACATCGTCGCCGGTCTGTGGCAACGGCAGTTGCGAGGCAGGGGAGACAGCGAGCAACTGCAGCCAGGACTGCGCCGCCGCCGGAAGCTGCGCGAACAACTGCGGCATGCAAGTCGGCTCTTGCTACTGCGACGACGCCTGCAGCCAGAGCGGAGATTGCTGTCCAGACTATGGATTCTACTGCGCTGCCACCCCGCACCCATGTGACGCAGCCTGCGGCGGACAAGCGGCCTCCGGCTGCTACTGCGACGCCCTGTGCAAGGGGTCGAGCGACTGCTGCAGCGCGTCGGGCGAGGCCAGCCAGGCCTCGTGTGCGGGTTCTACCTGCGCGGCTTGCCAGTAGGCGGTGGTGACCCGTGCTTGCTCCTTGACACGGCCATGCCGGCATCGGCACCCTGCGGATTCGCTGCTACGCCGCTTTGTGCCCTTGGGGTCGAGGCGACCGGCCATGCCGGGTGCGGGTCGTAACAGCGGTGGAGACCTTTTCCACTGACCCGCCAGCTCAGACCACACCCGTGCCCTGCACGCGCCACACCTCCTGGCGAACCTCCGGGTTGATGGACGTCCGAGTTGGATCAAGGCCTGGAGGCCCACATGGCAGCTCGTCCCTCTACGAAGGAGGCGCAGGACAACCGCGCCAACCAGCTCAACCCAGCGCATCCGGCATACCACCGGGCGCGCGGTGCTTCAGCGCCCGCGGCGGAGTCCCTGGCGGCTCACGCCCAACCGGCGCTCGACAACTGCGCCGACCAACTCAACCCCAACAACGACACCTACGCGGCGTCGCGGGGCTTGAGCCGCGGTTCGGGGTCC
>CALGHC010000262.1 GCA_937915965.1 uncultured Myxococcales bacterium | reverse complement strand
AGCGCGACGGCGAACGTGCAGACGCGGACGACGGCGCCGAGCGCCACGAGCGCGACGACGGCAGCGGCGGCAGCGCCAGCGGCGCTCCGCCATGGCTTGACGACGCGCACCACGCCGCTCTCGGTCGTCCTGCGCTCCCATTCGTACCGCATCGCCGTCATCGTGCCGTGCCCTCGGTGGTCTCGTCGGTGCCGCCGCTGTTCGCCGCTGTTCGCCGCTCATCGCGCATATCGCCGCTGTTCGCCGCTCTTCGTGCTTATCGCTGCTGTTCGCGTCTCCTTACCGCTGTCAGTACGATCCGAGCTCCCACGCGCCCAGACCACCTGGATTCGACGAGACCGCCGGCAACTCCGTCGGCGTCGCCGCGCCAGACAGGTCGAAGACGCGCAGATCGCCCGCCGCGTGGCCGGTCTCTGCGACCCAGATCCGCTGGCGCGCGCGGTCGGCGAAGAGGCCGCCGATGGCGAACGCGCCGCCCGCGGCGGCGGCGAGGTGAACCGCTCCCGCCGTCAGGTCGACCCGCCAGATCAGGTCGGGCGCGCCGCTGCCGAAGTCGCCGGTCGTGGCGACGAGGCCGCTTGCGGCGTCGATCAGCCCGAGGTGCGCGCCAAAGGGTCGTCCCGTCCCCGTGGCCGCGGCTTTGACGGCCAGGGCGGCGGTTGGCGGCTCGGCCGCGGCGTCGATGATCACGATATTGGAGAAGTCTGCTTGGATGCCGACCGTCTCCTGAAAGGAGCCAGAGCAGACGACGGCGACCTGATTCGAAGCGGCCAGCCACACCGCTTCGGTGCAGTTCTTGGACTGTGGCAGGTCGACCGTCGCGACGACCGCGCCCGCAGCGACGTCCACGGCGACCAGCCGCCCCTTGCCCATCGACATGAAGTCCGGCGCGACCGAGCCCAGCGGAACCCAGACTCGCTGACCATCCCAACCGAGCCGCCCTCCGAAGGCGTTGGCGCCTGCCAGCGTCGCGTGGGCGTGCAGGTCGATGCGGGAGACCGCCGCCCCGGCGGCGGGGTCGACGACCAGCAGGTCGTCACCCTCGTCAAGGTCGCCTGCGTCGGCGGTCGCCGCGGGGTTGGACTGGCCGCGAACTACGTACATGTGGCTCGCGTCGGTTTGCAGCGCGTCCTGAGGGTTGGCGTAGAAGCCGGTACCGACGTTCATCTGCGCTTCGACCTCGAGGTCGCGCACCCAGGTCAGCACGGCGTTGGCTCGATCGATGAGAAGCAGCCGGCCATCTGGGGTCGGGTTTGAGCTGGCGACGACGTCGCCGGACAGAGCGGTCGAGATGGTCGCGACCGCCGTGCCGGAGTGCAGGAAGGTGCTCGCCAGGGCAGCGCTCGTCGCAAGGTCGACGCTCGACACAGCGCTCGCAGCGTAGTCGGTACCGATCGCCACCAGCCGTGTCGTAGCCGTCCCCGCCTGGCCGCCGCCGCCGTCCCCGCCGCCGTCTGTCGTGTCGTCGGCGCAAGCGGTCACGCAGACCATCGCCGCGACGACCGCGATGACCGCGCCGACCGTCCAGCCGCCTGCCGACCTCACGCCACCGCCTGGGCAGCCGTGATTCGCGCCGATCAGCACCCTCGTATCGAATGGACCATTCATCAGCTTCCTCCTGCGCGGGCGTTTTGCCGCGCTTCATTCCACAGGTTCCAGCTCAAATTCAGCCAGACGGTTCGACCCGGCAGGGGAAACCCCAAGAGGTCGACCTCGGTGGCGTCAAAAGCGTTGTCGACGCGCAGGCCGAACTGCCAGCCTGACTCCTTGCCCGCGCTCAGGCCCGCATCGGCGCGGGTCTGCGCGGGCACCGAGGCGAGGTTGGCGTCGTCGAGATAGTGGCCGGCCCGCCAGCGCAGGGCAGTCCAGATGCGCAGGCGGCCGATGGCGGGCACCCGCGCCGTGTGCCAATCGGCGCGAACCTGCCAGCGGCTGCGCGGGCGCAACGGCAGGACCTTGCCAGCGTGTCCAGGGGTCTCGCTGTCGTTGCGACTGTCGAGCAAGGTGTATTGGGCCGCGACCGACGCGTGGCCCCGCCAGTCGATCACGCCCGCCGCCTCGACGCCGCGAAGCAGAGCGCCTGCCGTGTTGTGCCAGGCCGCCTGGTGGGGGCGGACCATGACAAGACCGATCAGGTCCGCAACCTCGGTTCGGAACGCATCGACCGTCAGGCGCCCGCTGAGTCGCTGGCGGCCGATTCGCGTTTCGCCGCGCACAGCGAGGCCGAGGTCGACAGTCGTAGCGGTCTCGTCGCGCAGGGCGGGGTTGCCCAACACGGTACCGTCGTTGCCAAATAGCTCGACCAGATGTGGCGCGCGGGAGCCGTGGGCGGCGGCGGTACGCAAAGTGAGGATCTCGTTCGCTTCCCACGCAACCCCGAGGCGCGCGGTGGCGATAGCGCGCGCGGGCGGCTCGACCCCGCGCCAGGTGAAGGGGTAGCCGAGGTTGGTCATGCGCTTGCTGTCGTGCCACTCGAACGCGACGGCCGGCATGACCGACAGACGCGCTTCCAGCAAGCGCAGTGGGATGCCAAGGCCGCCAGCGACGGTGCTGCGCGCCGAGCTCGGCAGGACGGTGTCTGTGCGCAGATCGGTGCCCGACACGGTTCCGCGCAACGCCTCGGCGCGCAATTGCACACGCGCGGGCCCCCATGGCGCAGACTCGTGGACCACTCGGGCGCCCGCGACGCGGATGCGCTGGTCACCATACCAAGGCAGCCCGAGCTCGCCGATGCGGTCATCGACCTGTGTCCAGCGGTCGTCGAGCTGCAGATGGACCGAGGTTTCGTCGCCACGTCCCAGCAGATGGTGCCTGGTCGCCGTGACCAAACCGTGTTGGGCGAGGCTGGCGAGGCGCGCGTGGGCAGCTTCGTACAGAGCCCGCCCCGGCAGGCCTTGCTCTCGCCACGCGGCGAGGTAGCGCGCCGAGCCGATCCAGCCGTGGCCGACCGGGAAGTCCTGGCGCAACAACACGCCGAGTCTCTGCATGTCTGCGTTGCCGCGCCGGCGCATTGCGTCGTCGCTTGGGTCAAAGGCCGTGCCACCGTCGTGTACGTAGGGTGCGTCCCCGCCGGTGCGCCACCACCGCACCGCGGCGACGCCTGGCGATCCGCCGAGACGCCAGCCGCCGCTGCTCGAGAGCGACGAGCT
>CALGHC010000261.1 GCA_937915965.1 uncultured Myxococcales bacterium | reverse complement strand
GCACCCCTCAGCGTAGGCGATCAACTTCTTGCCCTTGCGCTCAAAGCTGAAGTTCGCATATTCCTTAATCAACTTCGCCACTTCGGCGTCGAGCTTGCCCTCTGCGACCCGTTTGTCGACGTCGGCGCGCAGGGCGATGATGTCCAGGCCGGCCTCGGCGAGGTCGGGCAGGGTCACGTTCGTCGCGGACTGCGGCACGACGATCGGATCGATCACCGCCAACTCCCGCAACTTGCGCATCTTCTTGACGTACGCCTGCAGAGCCGTGACCGATGCCTCATCTCCGAACGCGATCAAGCACCGCATCGCCAGGATCGTCTCGATGATGCGCGGGCTGGTTTCGAGCGATGCGATCAGCACCGGAACGGCCTTCTCCGCGCCGACGGACGCGACGTCCTCGGTGCAATACAGCGTCATCTGATACTTGACGTCGCTCTCGGCGAACGACCCGTCGCCGTAGTTGGTGTCGTCCTTGAGCGTCGACAGCGCCTTCTTCAGCCCCTCGAGTCCCTCATTGCGGGTCAGCACCTGGGCGCCCCACCATCGGTCGTCCGCGTTTGGCTCGGTCAGGAACTTCTCGGCAAACGGCTTGAACTTGTCGAAATGGTCCTTCGCCATCTGCTTGCCTTCCGGCTTGGTGTACCAGTCCATCGCTGCGGCGATCGCGTTGCGAGCGGCGTCCTGGTCGTTGGGGTGCTCGCTGCTCTTGAGGCGGTCGTACAGCTCGAAGAAGTACACCAGCCCCTCGACGATCTTCGTGCGCTGCACGTAGCCCAGCTCGACCTCGGTGACCTTGACGTTCTTGATCTTGTGATAGCGGCGCAGGCCGTTGATGAGCCCGACCTTGGCCTCGGGTGTGTCGATGTTCGCGAGGAAGGACATCACCTCGGGCCGCGCGATCGCCTTGCTCAGCATGATCTCGGCGCCCTTGATGCCGTATACGCCCAGCGCCTCGATCTCCTCGGGGCGGATGCGGCGGGCCAGCTTCTCCTTGAGGCTGTTGGCGGTGTCGTCGGCGCTGAGGTCCCCAAAGGCCCACTCGGCGATGAGCTGACGCGTATTGTTCTTCTCCGCGTCGGTCTCAAAGATCTCAAGCGAGTCGAAGAGCACCTGCTTGCCGTAGCGCTGCAGTTTGATGTTGGGGTTCTTCAGCATCTCGATCATGTCCTTTCGCAGCGCGATGAGGACCTTCTCCTTGTCACTTGCCTTGCCGATGATGCGCGCGACCTGTGACGGGTGGCCGCTCTCGACCAGCGTCTTGAGCGCCAAGGTGCGCAGCTCAATGCTGTTGCCGAGATCAGCGACGTAGCCGGACATCTCGGCCCAGCCTGCCTCGTTGTTGCTCCACAGGCGGAAGTTCTCTTCGGGGTCGCCCTTGGCGCAGGCCGTCGCGGCGAACGCGAAGCAGGCTAGGGTGGCCGCCGCGAGGGCGGTACGAGAAGCGGCTGCGCGTGGCGCGTGGTCGCTTGGGCTGTGACGCATCGACATTGTTTCCTCCTGCTGCGACGTGTCCGTGGGGACAGTCTTCAAGCCGCGAGCCCTGTTTGGTCTCGCTGGCGCTCGTCGTTCCGTTCCGCGCCCACCGAGGTGGCTGCTTCTGTCTCGCCGGGGATCACACATCCACGCGTCAGGGACGATTGCAAGTCGCGCGAGCGGAATGATAATACGCAAAGGGGGTGAGGTAAACGGGCGTCCGGGCATACAGTGCCCGCCGCCGGCGCGCTCCGCCCAGGGTGCGGTAGCGCGCAGCTTGGCTCGCTAGCTGGCCGGGCGTTGGTCTCGATTGTCGAGGCCATGGGGCGCCGTCAGGCGCCCCATCCGTCCCGAATTGGAGGCAACATGGCCGGCATCATTGGTTCGGCTGAGGCCGCGAAGCAGCTCCAGGATGCCGAGCTTCAGCTGCACAAACTGAACCGCACGTTTGAGTCGTATTTCAACGGCTTCGAGCGGGTCGCGCCGATACGCGATTTCGAGGCCATGAAGCGCGTCTTTCGCAAGCTGACCGGGCAGGGCTATGCGACCGCCGCGATGCGCTTCAAGGCGCAGAACCTGATCGCTCGCTGGCAGATGCTGCGTGGGCGTTGGGAGCGCGATCTGGCCCGCATGGAGATGGGTAGCTTGAAGCCGGGCGTCGGCGCCGCCCCCGGCCGCTCTCTTGAACCCAAGCGGCCGCCACCTGGCGCGCGCAAGCCTCGTTCGGACTCCTGAACTTCGAGTCGTTGGCGGAGGGCGGCTCGTCGCCCGGCAATTCCCGCCTCGCTGGCACTTCGGCGCAGCGATGTCAGCTCCCTGTGCTGGCCTCGTCTGGCGCGTGCGGTGACCACACGGTATCTTCGGGCCACGCAGCGGCCTCTTCCTTCTTGCGGGCCGCCGCGGAGTCGGCTTCGTCGATCTGCCGCAGCTGGATCTCCATGACGAGATCACCGAGCCGCTCGACCAGGACGTCCAGGCCGTCGCGCTCCTTTGCCGAGACGAGGACCGCGTCGTGACGGCCTTGAAGCTCGCGCACTGCCGCCGGGTCGTGGATCGAGTCGACCTTGTTGAGCACGACCAGGCGCGGTTTGTCGCCGAGCTCATGGTCGTGAAGGATGCGCTCGACGCTGCGCAGCTGCGGCTCCAGGTGCGCGTGGGCCGCGTCGGCGATCACCAGGAGGACGTCTGCTTCCCGGGCTTCCTCGAGCGTGACATCGAACGCGCCCATCAGAGCCTTGGGCAGATCGCGTATGAACCCCACCGTGTCGGTCAAGACCAGGGTGGTTCCGTCCGCCAGATAGAGCCGGCGTGAGGTCGGCGCCAACGTCGCGAAGAGCAGGTTCTCAGTGAAGATGTCAGACTTGGTCAGCGCGTTCAGTAGCGACGACTTGCCGACGTTGGTGTAGCCCACCAGGACCACAAGCGCCGCCTCGGACTCGCCGCGCCGTCGCCTTCGCGTGACGCGGCTGCGCGCGAATCTCTTGAGTTCGCTGGCGAGTTTGGCCATGCGCTGTCGGCAGCGCCGCCGGTCGACCTCGAGCTTGGTCTCGCCGGGCCCGACGCCACCGATGCCTCCGGTCAGCCGGCTCATCGCGTCGTCGCGCTCCGACAGCCGCGGCAGCTGGTAGCTGAGCTGGGCCATTTCGACCTTGATCGCGCCCTCCCGGGTGCCGGCTCGACTCGCGAAGATGTCGAGGATCAGTTGCGTACGGTCGATCACCTTCATCTCGGTGGTTCGGGCAATGCCGCGCAGCTGGCTGGGAG
>CALGHC010000260.1 GCA_937915965.1 uncultured Myxococcales bacterium | reverse complement strand
TTGTCTTCGGCGTGGTTGTCTTCGGCGTGGTTGTCTTCGGCGTGGTTGTCTTCGGCGTGGTTGTCTTCGGTTTGGCCGTCTTCGGCGTGGCTGTCTTCGCTCCGTCGCCGCGCGCCCGCTCCTCGCGTTGCCAACTGCCAAGCGCGGTCGTCAGCACCGCCGCCTCGGCCGCGGACATCGCCTCGCCACAGACGTCGGTGAAGAAGCGGCCGAAGAGCTCGCCATCATCGAGGCCCCGCCGGTCAACCGCCGCGGCGCGGCTGGTGGTCGCCGGGCTGGCACCGCTGCGCTCGATATGGAGGACGTGCGGCCAGATCGCGCGCAGCCTGCCCATGGCGTCGAGCTTGGGGCCGGGGTCCAGCAAGCGAACGACCACGTAGTCGTCGCGGCCCTCACCGGGATCGCCGCGCAGCAGGTCGTCAAGCAGCCCCTCGACTCGGCGCAGGCGGCGGCGCACGGGCAGCTGGACGCGCTCGGTGCGACAGATTCCGTCGCTGTCCATCTCGATCCACTGCACCGACTTCTCGTGATCGATCTCCGACAGCGAGTACGGCAAAAGGGAACCCGCGTAGTGGACTGGCCGCCCTCCCACCTGCTGCGGCCGGTGCAGGTGGCCCAGTGCGACGTAGTCGAAGCCATCAAAGCACGCTGCCTCGACGGCGCCGGCGCCGCCGACGGACAACGGTCGCTCCGAGTCGCTGATCGCGCCGCCGGCGACGAACGCGTGGCCGACAAGCACGTTGCGAACGGTGGTGAAGCGCGCGCGGATCCGCTCGACCATCGCTCGGGTCGCGGCGCCGTGGCCGACCAGGCAGGCGTCGCCCAGACGCTCACGGACCTCGGCCGGCTCCAGATAGGGCAGGGCGTGGATGGCGACCTCGCCGTCGGCGTCGCCAAGAAGCACCGGCTGCGCGTCCGTCACGGCGTGGCCGTAGACGTGCAGGCCGCGGTCGCGCAGCAGACGCGATCCAAATGCGAGCCGATCGGGGCTGTCGTGGTTTCCGGCGATGACCACGGTGGGGATGCCCAGATCGATCACCAGGCGGCCAAGGACCTCGTCGAGCAGGGCGACCGCGTCGGCTGGCGGCACCGCCCGGTCGTAGACATCACCGGCGATGAGGATCGCGTCGGGCCGGCGCGCCGCGGCGAGCGGCACCAGACCCTCGATCAGGGTGAAACGCTGGTCTTCCGTCAGGTGGACGCCATGCAGGATGCGGCCCAGGTGCCAGTCGGCGGTGTGCAGCAGGGTGACCATCGGGGGGACGCTCCTCGCTCTTGCAGCGATGGCTGTGGACGTCTGGCTGAGTCCGTCGCTACGCGTGGTCCGTCACGACGCGTGGTCCGGTGCGACGCGTGGTCCAGCGCGACCGTGGCTAGGGCGTCTGCGGCCCTTTGAGGGCAGCGATTGTGCCACGGCTGTCGCCATCGATCACCAGGCCGAGCTTGCGCAGGCGCTCCATGTGCGACAGCTGACGTCGCATCTGGTGCTTCATCAGCGCGATGAGGCCAACCTCGTGCTCGGCCCAGCCTGGTATCCAGGCGAGGTTGTGCTGTTCAGCCGGGTCGTTGCGGCGGTCGAAGAGCCAGCGCTCGTCGGTCGCCGGCGCCCAGATCGCCTTGAGACCGTCGACCTCGATGCTCAACAGCATGCCGGCGTTGTTGGACAGCGAGAGCCGACTGCGACGGCTCCAGCTGCGGTCGATCAAGCTGCGTCCTTCGAAGAGCGCTTCGTCGGGCAGGCCCAGCACGTCGAGGATCGTCGGCCCGACGTCGAGGATCGACGCCATGCGGTTATCGACCGCCGGCTCCTGGCCAGGGATCCGGACCAGCAGCGGGACCTCGAGAAACTCCTCGTAGTGCTGCACTCCGTGGCCATACAGGAGGTGCTCCCCCCAGGCCTCGCCGTGGTCGGCGATGAGGATCACCGCCGTCTTCTGCCATAGCCCCGCGGCCTTCAAGCCTTCGATGAGGCGGCCGATTTGGTAGTCGGTGTAGTGGATCGCGTTGTCGGCGCGGTTCAGCAACAGCGCGCGGCGACTCGGCGAGGGATGGAAGTCGAAGATCCCATAGGAGGACGCCGCCGGCTGGAACGGCGGCCGCCACGCACCCGCCTCGGTCGGCGAATGGTAGGGCTCATGAGGACGAAGTGCCTTGAAGTAGGCGAAGAAGCGCTTGCCTTCGCGGTCCACCCCTGGTGCCCACTGCAGCAGGCGGTCGACCAGGTGGTGTTCGGGCACGCCCGCCCAGCGGTCGACCTCGGCCTGCAGCGCCGGCGGAAATGGTCCGCGGGCGTCGATGAAGGTGCTGCAGCGCTCGGGGAAGAGCGGACCATGACCTGCGTCGTGGGCCTCCCAGTCGGCCGAGAACATGCCGACCTCGAAACCGAGGTTTCGTAGCAGCAGATGGACGGGCACGCCGCCATGGCCCTCGCGGTAGGCGCGGCTCTTGTCCAGGTTGAGGAACGGCACCAGCGAGTAGAAGAGCGCGGTGGTGGCGAGATCGGTCTGGGCGGCGACGCTCTCGGCGCGGTCAAAGCGGGTCGCCGTCGCGGCCAGATCGGTGATGTTCGGCGCGTTTGGGCGGGAATAACCCCACGGCGGCAGACGGCGCCGCGACAGGGAGTCGATGAAGATCAGAACGACGTGCTGAGCGGCGGGCAGTGCGACCGAAGGCTGCGTCCTCGATTCCCGTGTCGTCGCGGCCAGCGGAATCGGCTCGGCGGCGAGCTTCGGCCACAGCTTGTGCAGGGCGCGCTCGCCAGCGGAGTCGTCGCGCGCGAGGGTCTCGCGCAGGCTGGGACCGAGGAGCTGGAAGAAGTCGTCGATGCTTGGGTGCATGTGGTGCATCGCCATGCGCTGCACGCGCGGCGGCGCCGTCCACACGGCGCCGATGC
>CALGHC010000259.1 GCA_937915965.1 uncultured Myxococcales bacterium | reverse complement strand
GCAAGGTCGGCTGCAAGCACACGACCCTCGACAACCTGGTCTGCGATCCGGGCGACACCTGCTCGGAGATGTCGGTCTGCAAGTCGGGCAAGTGTCAGCCGACGGCGAGCGGGCGGCTGTGGCGTCACGACGAGACCCAGCTCTCGTCGACGACGGTCTACCGCGCCTCGACCATCGCCACCGACGGATCGATGGTGTTCACCGGACAGGCGCTCGTCGGTGGTCAGCACAAGGCCTTTGTGAGGCGGGTGAGCGCAAAGGGAGAGCCGCTCTGCTCGACGTCCTTCCAGTCGGCCCCGGGGGTGTCGACCTACGGCGTCGGCATCTTCGGCTTTGGCGCGGCCGGCACCTCGAGCGCCGGCTCCGTTGGCGTGATCGCGCGCACCAAGGAGCCCGCAGGCGGCGACAAATACCGCTACGGGCTGATGGCCTGGATCGAGGGCGGCGGCTGCACGATCAGCTCGTACGACAAATCGTCCTACTTCCAGAAGTGGCGTCCCCACAGCGTCTTCAACTACCCCGACGACGCCCACGGCACGGTCTTCGAGGAGCGCGTGAACACGAAGACACGTCGCCTCTTCGTCTATCGGCATTGGAACAGCGGCAAGGAGCAATGGAACACGCTCGGTCAGCCTCTTGACGCCGGCAACTACAACGGCGTCGCCTATGCCCTGGGCATGGCCGCCGACGAGGCGACAACTGGCGCCTACCTGTGGGGACCGATCGGCAAGGCGACGCCCGAGGGCGAGACGCTCGTCTTCGCGAGCTCGTTCTCGACCCACTACGGGCACTACATGGGCCGTGTCGGCCGCTGGGACAAATGGGGGAACCGCATCGTCGACACCTGGATCAACTACACCAACGCGCCGCAGTTGATCGAGGGGGGCGCTGGTCTGGTCGGAGGGCGCACCGTCGCGGTCGGGCGGCACTGTCCCTCCGGCGACCTGGCGAACTGCAACGGGCTGGTGGTCGTGCTCGACAAGGGCGGCAACATCGTCTTCGAGAACGCGACCTGGGGCGGCTTCGCCGTCGACGCCTACGGCCGCGCCAGCGGCGGCTTCGATCTTGCGGTCTCGTGGTTCAAGAACGGCAAGTTCGTCCCGACGATGATCCGCTGGAGCGACCAACCCTTCGTTGGCCTGTGGAACCACCCGTACTACGACCTGTCGGGCATCGCGAAGTCGATTCAGCCGATCCCCGGCAGCTCGGACTTCCTCATCGGGGTCGACGGCGGCTGGGGCAAGCAGGCGACCGTCGCGCGGACCAACCTGTGGTTCCACCGCGGCTGCGCCGAGGCGGGACTCTGCGTCGCCAAGACCCAACAAGGTTGCGCCGACAGCAACTCCTGCGACCACGACTACTGCACGGCCGGCGCCGGTTGCCAGCACATGAAAGACGTGAGCGCGTGTGGCCTCTGAGGAGTTCGCTCGCGCCGGGTGACCGGCGACAGCAGAGACTCAACCCGTGTTCCGCATCCCCTGGGCCACCCCGTTGAGGGTCGTGCTGAGCGCCTCGTCCAACAGGGCGCGCTCCTCGTCACTGCCAACCAGCGCACGTTTGCGCCGCATCAGACTGATCTGAAGCAGCGACAGCGGGTCCACGTAGGGATTGCGACGGGCGATGGCCACCCGCAGCACCGGATTGTGCTCCAAGAGGAGCGATGACTGACGAATCTGCAGCAGGGTCGCCACCGTGACCGAGAACTCAGTCTCCAGCTCATCAAGCAACGCCAGGTCCGCGCCCAGGTGCGTGAAATACGCCCGCGCGATTTGCATGTCCGCCTTGGCGCAGACCATCTCGACGTTGGCCAGGAGGTCGTCGAAGAACGGCCAGGCGGCCGCCATCCGGCGCAGCGTCTTCAGCCCACCTGGCTCCGCTGCCACGGTGCTGAGGGCGGTGCCCACGCCAAGCCAGCCGGGCAGAAGCAGCCGAATCTGCGTCCAACCAAAGACCCAGGGGATGGCCCGCAAACCGGCCATTGTGGCGGCGCGCCCGACGCGAAAGGCAGGCCGCGAGCCGTAGTGGACCTGCGCCAGCTCCTGCAGTGGCGTCCCCTTCTGCAGCGCCTCGAAGAGCCGCGTATCGGCGTGGACGAGCTGACGAAAGACGGGCAAGGCCAACTCCGAGAGGCGATCCATCGTCGACACAAATGTGGCCTCTTCGCCGGGTGCCAGCGTCTGGCGCCAGTCGGAGAAGCCGGCCATGAGGCTGCCGGCGATCATCACCTCCAGGCTGCGATTGGCGATGGCGAGCAGGCCGAACTTCTGGGAGATCACCTCCCCCTGTTCGGTGATCTTCACCGCGCCATCGAGGCTGCCGGGCGGCAGGGCGGTCAGGGCGCGATAGACAGGGGAGCCGCCGCCTCGGCCCACGGTGCCACCCCGGCCGTGGAACAGGGTCAGGGCCACGCCGTGGGCGTTGCATGTCTCGACCAGCCGCTCCTGGGCGCGGTACAGGGCCCAGGCCGCCGGCAGGACCCCGGCATCCTTGGCGGAGTCGGAGTAGCCGATCATCACCTCTTGTCGCATCCCACGGGCCTGGAGCTGTGCGCCGTAGGCAGGATCCGCGAACAGGGAAGCCATGATCTGCGGAGCGGCCACCAGGTCGTCCAGCGTCTCGAACAGCGGCACCACGTCCAGCCGCGAGACCGGCGGCGAGGCCGCCACATCCACCAGCCCGGCATGCCGGGCCAGCAGCAGCACAGCCAGCAGGTCCTCGGCCCGCCGCGTCATGGAGATGATGTAGGTGTCGGCCGCCGCTGGTCCCAGCTCGTCCTGCAAGGTCCGGGCGGCGGTGAAGACGTCGCAGGTCTTTCGCGTGGCGGGACCCAAGGCGCCGCTCTGTGACGGTGTGAGGGGCCGCGGAGGCCCCAGCAGCTCGGCGGAGAGCCCAGCGCTGTCCAGGGAGCTCAGACCGCGGGCGGCGGCAAAGTCGGCAAGCGCGGCGGTGTGCACTGCGGAATCCTCCCGCAGGTCGAGGCGAAAGCCGTGAAACCCGAAGGTCTCCACCTGAGCAATCAGCGGCGCGACCAGCAGGTCGGCAGTGTATTCGGCGCCGGCCGACCTGACCGCCTCGGCCACCAATCGCAGGTCCTCAAGCAGCTCCTGGGGCCCGGGGTAGGCCGCGGGGTTCTGGCGATCGCCTTCGGGTGAGCTGAGACCCGCGTGAACTGCGGCCAGACGGGCGTAGACGGCATGGAGTTTGAGTCGAATTGGCTCCTCCGGCTCAAGACGCCCGTTGGCCTCCCAGACAGCCGGCAGGTCCTGCCGGTCGCGCGCCAGCGAGCGCAGCAGCGCGTCGGGCGCGCGTTTGACCCGGACGCTCAGGGAAAGCCGGATGAACAGCGCATCCAGGACCTTCTGGTAGTGGGAGATCACCGCACGGGCCGTCTCACGCGCCACCTTCAGGGTGACCTCGGGGGTGACAAAGGGGTTGCCATCCCGGTCGCCGCCCACCCAGCTCCCCGGCACCAGCGGCCGCGGCGGGGCCAAGGCTTCGCCGAATATCTCCTGGTAGGCGGCGGCCAGATCGGCGGCAGCCGTGGCGCAGGCTGGCAGCAACCGGTCCCGCAGGTACCACAGGGCGGTGCTCGCCTCGTCGAGGACCGATGGCCGATCGTGGCGGACCTCCGAGGTGAGCCAGAGCACCTCAACCTCTTGGTCCAGCGCCGCGGTTGCGGCCGCCGCGGCGCTGCTCTCTGTGCTGATGCTGTCCTGCGCCAACAGAAGCTCCGCCACCCGGTGTTGCAGCGACAGCACGGTGCGGCGCGTCGACTCGGTGGGGTGGGCGGTCAGAACCGGCCGAAGATCCAATCGGGCCACGGCTTCGGCCACCTCGCTCGCCGTGCGTCCCTGCCCGATCAACTTGGCGAAGACCCAACGGCTGGAACCGGGCTGGCGGGCCGTGGTTGTGAGGGCGTAGTGCCGACGGCGGCGTACGCGGTGAACCTGCTCTGCGGTGTTGATCAGCAGGAAGAAGAGGGTGAAGGCGCGGGCGACCCGGGCAGCCAGGGGCACGGGCAGGGCATCGACACTGGTCAGCAAGCCGTCCAGGTCCAAGGCCCCGTCGGCGCCGCGG
>CALGHC010000258.1 GCA_937915965.1 uncultured Myxococcales bacterium | reverse complement strand
GGCGACGGATCTGGCGCGGCTGAAGCGGTCGCCTCCGCGCGGGCGGCCTTGGCGGCGTCGTTGGCCGCCTCGGCGACGGCCTGGGCGGCGTCAAAGTCGGCGAAGAAATCGGCCGGTAGCTCAATGGCGACCGTCGATTCGTTCTCCTCGATGTGCCACGCACCGCTCATCTCGGGGACCAGCACAGCGCCGATCCACTCCCCTTTGCCATCGTCGTAGATGTATTCGTCTTCGCGCAGCTCACCGGCTCGCGCCATCGAGTGCAGCGTCTCGACGCTGAACTCCTTCGCCTCGCCGTCGCGGTAGAGGTAGAAAGCCATGATGCAGGACCTCGAACTCGCTGTCGCTCAGCAGAGCGTCGCGTTGCGCTGCCGGAAGGCATCTCGCTCCGCAGCGTGTCGATCGCCGCCCGCCCCCTTGAGGCGGGACCGCGCGGCCGACCGTCGTTCATGACCGAACCACGCGGGCACGCACCCGGATCGCGATCAGGTCGCATGTTATGGATGGAAGCGTCGCTGCCGTCAATCAAGGACGGAAGGGGCTTTCGTCGCCACGCGTCATCCACTCGATCCGCCGGCGGGGCCATCGGCGTCCGGCCGCGACAAGCGGGACCCAAACGCGGTCGACTGCGTCTGACGCCGGTCTTGTGCGTCTGTCTTCAGGTGCCGAGGCCCTTGACCCGCTTCAGGTCCTCCATGACCTTGTGGTACTCGATCTCCCAGGAGGACGTGCCCTCCTGCAGGTTCTTGATGCGGCGCCGGACCTCCTGGTCCAGGTCGTCGTTGACCCGCAGATGCTCGCGCAGGACGTCCCGCATCACTTTGCGCAGCGCGTGGTCCTCGGCGTAGATCTCGGCGACGTTCCGGCTGTGGAACAGAGCCTCGATCACCTGGTGAGTCAGGTACTCGATCGCTTTGTCACCGATGCCGAAACCACGCTCATCGGCGAGCTTGCTCTTGAGCTTGGTGACCTGGTTGAAGTCGAGCCCACGGTCCGAGATCATCTCGCGCGCTCGATCGGTGATATCCCGCTCGACCCGGATGTACTCGCGTAGCACGCTTTCGATGTCCAGATGGACCTCTTCCGCGTCCTCCGCTTCGATCTCGATCGCCTCGGCTTCAAGCAGCTGTTGCAGCATATCTGTCGCGATGGCTGCACATCTCCCCGCATACAATCTCATGCACGTTCCCCCGACTTGCCGCTCCGAGAGTCTTCGGCAGTCCTTGAGCCAGCCCCTACTAGCACAGCCGGGGCGTCGGATTCAAACACCCAGGGCCCACTTCGGCCACTGAGTCTGCTGTCGCCGCGGCTGCATGGCGGCCCTTGTCGCTTTCGGTCGTTCGCGTGGACGCTCAGCGGCGATCGTCGAGTCGGGCCGACGCGGGCCGATCTCAGCTGAACGCGCTTTGCCATGGCTTCTTGAACTCTTCGATATAATAAACGTATGTGGCGAGGTTCGCGCTCGTGTGCTCGCCGACCTCGACGGCCAGCCAGCGGAGCCGTTTCTTGCCTTGGACCTCGTAGCGCTCCTGAACAAATCCCTGTTCGATGAAGATGCGCAGTGCGTTGCTGAGATTGACCTTGCTGATCGCCTCATAGTGCTGCACGTCGCCCAGCTCGAAAGCTTTGTTCGCTTGCTCCTGGACGTGCTTGAGGAAGTCCTTGTCGACCATCGCGCCGCGCATCAACGCCTCAAGGGCTTTTCCCACCAGCGCGTAGCTCTCCACGAAGTTCTGCACAAGCTTGGCGTACAGCTGAATGACTGGCATCACCTGCAGTTCGACGCGCATCCGGCCGTCCTCGTCGGTGGCCAGCCAGCCGGCCTCGACGAACTCGTTCACCGTGGTCTGATAGTGATCGTCGAAGCCGACGGCAGGATCGTAGACGAACTCGAACTTCAGCAGCCTGGACAGGAACTTGGTGTTGTCGCGCAGCTCGCGGGGGTCGAACGCCTGGCCGCGGCCGCCAACCGACATGAGCGTCGCCGCGAGCAGGGCGTCGGGGACAAAGAGGTGGAGGACATTGTTCTTGTAGTAGTCCAGGTTCAGCCGCCCGCCGCGCTTGACGACGAAGACCTCCTCATCGTCGAAGGTGCTGCGGGTGACCCAGCCGGAGCTCTCAAAGAAGGTGAGGACGCGATCGATCAGATTCTCGACGGCGCTCGCCATCGTGCGCGCCCGGCCGGCGTGGCTGCCCAGCGGGTCCACAGGGCCGTCGGGGCCGCGCAGCAGCGTGTCCTGGGTCGTGGCGAACTGAACCTCTTTGCGGCGCGCACGGATGGCGCTTGTCAGGGTGCCGGCGAGCACGGCGCCACGGCGGCTGGCGACGTCGAGGATGTAGCCCACCCGCATCAGCAGGTCGGCTCGGGAGATGCCGCGCTGGACCTTGGTCAGCAGGACGGCCGCGACCAGCGCGGTCGGTGTGATCACGCCCGCATCGTTGATCCCGTGGAGGATCTTGAAGGCACAGACTTTCACAGCGCGGTCGAGGGCCTCTTCGTCACCAGCCTTGCACCGATCAAAGAGGTCAGCGCCCTCGAGTTCTTCGCGGATCGACAGGGGCCGCGCGAACTGCACGCGCATCCGGCCGTATTTGTGGATCAGCACCTGGGTGGTCTTGAGAAGCTCGCCGACCGACTCGCTCTTCTTCTCGCCGCCTTCGAGCTCCTTGCTGTAGGCCGCGCCCTCGATGAGGCGTTCGTAGCCGAAGTTGGCTGGAATGATAGAGACGTCGGGGGTGATCCCGTCGACGACAGCCTCAACGACCAGACGCAGCAGACCGTAGCGGGGGGGCAACACCTTGCCCGTACGCGATCGCGTGCCCTCGACGAAGAACTCCAGCCAGTGGCCGTCGCGGAGGAGCTGGCGCACATAGGCGCGGAAGCTGGCGGCGTAGACGGGCTGGCCTCGGAAGCTGCGCCGCAAGAAGAACGCGCCCGACTTCCGGAAGAGGGGGCCCATCGGCCAGAAGGTCAGGTTGGCGCCGGCGGCGATGTGGGGGGGGATCAGGCCATTGCGGTAGAACAAGTACGAGATGACCAGATAGTCGACATGGCTCTTGTGGCTCGGCGCGACGATCACCGGGCCCCTGCGGCCGCACTCGCGCACCGCCTCAAGCCCCTCGTCGTCGACCTCGATGCCCTCGTAGATGCGCGCCCAGACCAGCGTGAGCAGGAGGCAGAACAGGTCGATCATCCAGACGCGATAGTCGGCGGCGATCTCAAAGAGGGAGCGGTCGGCCTCGGCGCGCGCCGCCTCGATAGGCATGCCCTGCTCCGCTGCGATCGCGCTCAGGTCGGCTTGGAAGCGGGCGTCACCGAGGACCTCGTCGCAGAAGGCGCGGCGGGTCTTCATTGGCGCGCCGCGAATGACGCGATCCTCCGCCTTGAAGCGCTGCACCAGCAAGTAGCGCAAGCGTTCGGCCAGCAAGCCCTCGTCGACGTGTTCGCCGTGCTCTGCGATGAACTCTTGGAGATTGATCGCCTCGCCGAATTGCACGAAGGCGCGGCGATAGTTCAGCAAGAAGCCGAAGAATTTGCGCAGCGGCCCCGGCGCCTGCGGGTCACCAAAGAAGGCGTCCATGATGCCGGTGCGCTCGTAGTCAGGGCTGCGCTGCCAGACCAGCACCTGCGGCACGACGAAAAGTGGGAAGCCGAGCACGCGTTGAGTCGCGATTAAGTCGCGCAGGTGGTGCTCTTGGGCCCGTGGTGTGCCGAGCTGGGTGAGCGAGAAGCCCCGCCGCAAGAAGACAAGCACCGACTGTTTGCGCCTCAGCCTGGCGCGCAGGATCTCGCTGTCTGGCAGGGGAGTGCGGCCGCGCAGGTGGCGGAAGAGGCGGACCGCGGCTCGCCGCCAGGACTGGAACAGGATCGTGTCGACGCCGTTGGCGAAGAAGGCCCGCGGGAGGTGGTTCTTGAGCAGCGCGTAGTTCAGGTACAGGTAGTCGAGCAGGCTGATCGTGTGCATCGCGTAGACGGGGACCCCTTCGCGTGCGTACGTCGTGATCTCGCTGCTGAGTCGGTCGGGGAACTGCACGGGTTTGAAGAAGATCCGTGCGAAAATGCCCAGGAAGAGGCCAACCTTGGAGACCATCTCAGAGCGATGCTGCAGCGAGCGCTGGTCGTGGCCGTCCTCGACCAGAGGCGGCGTATTGGGCGCGATCAGCCGAGACGGCGTGATCTGCTGCTTGCGGGGGCCAGGCTCCTCGGCCGACCGCGGAGACTCGCTCGCTGGGCCCTGCGCGTCCCCGCTGGGGAGCGCGGCGAGCGCAGTCGGACGTGGTTCCGTGCTCGTGTCCGTCACCGTGGCTCCGTTCCTGCTCACCTCGCCCAGCGGGTCGCAGTGGGCTACATTCAAAATGGGCGTCACTGGCGCGGGTGCACGTGAGCGACCTGGTTGCTTGATCTGACTATCGTTCGGCAGCGCCGTGGTCATGTCGCTCTCCGCCAGCACCATGGCCGCGATGGTAGGTCAGCGACGGATCCGCGGTCAACGACGCCTCGGACTTGACGGCGGGAGCTGGCAGGCACTACGCCCTGGTTTCAGATGCGTCGCGTCGGGGCGTGCTGTACGCGCTGCGGCCGGTCGAGACGAGCAGGGACGAGCAGGGACGAACAGCGACGAGCAGGATCAGGGGGAACATGGCGACCGCGGGGATCAAGCGGGCGCTCCAAAGGGGGTTCTGACGGTGCGGGTGGTCGACGAGCACGAAGGCATCGGGCTGCGTGGTGGGTTGCATGTGGCCGCGCCACGACTATGGCTGAACGGCGACACCCGTCATGGTGTCGGCTTCCTGGCCGCGTACGATCCCCGCCGCCGAACCCGAAGTCGCGTGCTGTGCACACCGACGGTGGCGGCGATGTTGGGCCCGGGTCAAGGTGCGCCGCTCGCGGTTGCATGGGGCCGCCCCTTCCGGCTTGGTCGACTGGCGGTCGAGCTTCTGCCGGCTGGTAGCTCCGTGGGCGCCGCGGTCCTGCGGTTCTGGCACCAAGGTCGTGTCTTTCTCGACCTGGGCGCCGGCCGCCTCGACACGACCCCGTCGGCGCCTGCGCTGGCTCTTGAGCCGTGCGACGTCGCGCTCGTTGATGCCAGCCTGGCCACCACCAGCCTCTCTGACGTCGCTGGCTTGCGCCGCTGGCTTCTGGCGGCGGTGGCAGGCTTCGGCCCGGGCGCCTGCACTGTGGTGTGCTCGCAGCCCACTGTCGCTCTCGATATCCTCTGTTTGTTGGAGGGGATGGGACCCATCTACGCGAACCGCTCGCTGGAGGCTCTCGCCGGTCGCGGTCGCGCGGCGGGGGTGCGTCTGCCTCCGCTTCGCCGGCTCCCCTCGACCTCGCCCGAGGGTGGCGTCGTGCTCTGGGCGGGGCCCGTTCTCAGACCCCTGGACGAGAGCCCCGCGCGCGACCTGCCTCGTCTCCTGGTGGCACCGCGGGCCGACGCCGCCGACGTCGCAGCGGTCGGCGCGGCTGGCGGCATCGCGTTCTCGCGGCGCGCCTCCGGCTTGGAAGTCGACGCTATCGTCGAGGCGAGCGGGGCGCACGAGGTCATCGTTTGGGGCGCTGGTGCCGCCGCGCTGTGTGCACGGCTGGGGCTGGGCGGGCTGGCGTGCTGGCACCTGGTGGAAGACGCACAACTCGAACTGGTGTAGACAAGTGTGGCGCATCTGGCCGCGTGCGGCCGGAGCGACACGGGACTATCGTGGAGGGCAAGCGCGCGTGAGCAGCCAGCCTCTCATTGGGGTCATCACCAACCCCAACTCCAAGCGCAACCGCAAGCGCCCCGAGCGCGTGCACCGCCTTCGGCAGATCGTCGGCGACGTCGGCGTCGTCCGTCAGACCCACCACGTCGACGAGATCGCACAGGTTGTCGAGGAGTTCCTCGATGATGGCCTGCCCTATTGGGTCGCCGATGGCGGCGACGGCGCCTTTCACTGGCTGATCAACGTCGCCGACGGCGTGATTCGGCGGCGCGGCCGCGGCGAGGTGTTCGCAGCGATCCTGCCGACCAACAACGGCACGATCAACTATCTCGGCCGCAAGTGTGGCGTGGTCGGCCACGCAGAGGGGCTGCTCGAATCGTTGGTCGATATCGTCCGCGCGGGGCAGCAACCCGACGTTGTCGAGATCGACTGCATGCGCATCGAGGGCCGCTTCGGCGACCAGAGCGAACGGTCTGGCGAACCTTTCAACAAGCTTGGCTTTGCTGTCGCCCTCGTTGGCGTTGGTCAACGATTCTTCGATAAGTTCTACGGACGCGGTCGCAAGAGCGCCATCGGCATCGTCGAGGAGATCGCCCGGATTTCCGTGTCCGGATTCACGAACTTGCCCGGAATTCGCCACGTCCCTCTGCCCACCGAGGTCCGTGCCTATGCGCAGACGGTCTTCGAGCCGCTGCGGCTCGATATCGCGATCGACGGTCGACCGCTGCCGATGCAGTGGTACACCGCGGTCAACATCGGCAGCATCGACATCGACCTCTCCGGCGTCTTCAGGCTATTCGCTCGGGCGAGCGAGCGCGGTGTCTTGCACGCGATGGCCGGCAGCCCGAACTTCGGCGAGGTGGTCGCCAACCTGCCGGTCCTCGCCGCCGGCAAGGACTTGGTCATCCGGGACTTCTTCGAGGGGCCAGCGACTCGCCTGGACGCTGTCGCTCAGCCTCCCTTCGGCATCGACCCGGTGATCGATGGTGAGCTTTTCTATGGCCTGTGCGAGGCGTCGGCGATGCTGGGGCCATCCGTGCGCGTGCTCAGCATCCAGGCCCGCTGATATCCTCGGCGCCAGTCGGCCGCTGCGCTGCGGTTTTGGACGGCGATCGATTCATCCGCTAGACTTGGTGATGCGCGCCACGCGCCGCTCAACCGGGCAGCACGGGTGGCTCGGCCCGGCAGATCGGCCCGGCAGATCGGCTCGGCAGATCGGCTCGGAAAATCCGGCCGCTGCACTGACCAAACGTCGCGAGTCATGAGGATGCCGACCCAGATGTTCAAGCGCGCACCGCAGCCGCTGCCCCCCTTGTCGCACCGTAGCGGTTCGGCGCTCGCCTCGGCGTCGTGGCTACTCACCGCCTGCCTGGTCGCGTTGATTGCGTGCGTTCCAGCCAAACGCTCCAACGTGCCATCGGTTGAAGACAGCGGCGAGGCGGACGGCGGCGTTGACGCTGGGCCGGGCGACGACAGCTCGGCTTCAGGCGAGGACGGCGAAGATGACGCTGTCGCGGCGCCGGACGCCGTCACTGCGGCGGACACGGGGACTGTCGCACCGAAGGGCTGCATCGAGGACGGTGACTGCGACCTCGCCGATATCCCCTGCATGGTCGGCTCGTGCGACAAGACGACCGGCAAGTGCTCCCTCGTCCCCGACATCGGTCAAGCCTGTGACCCCGGCTCGAAATGTGTTGTCGGTGGCGTGTGCAAGCAAGTCGGCGTCGCCGCCCAGTGCCTGGGCACGCCGATCGACTGCGACGACGGCAACGTCTGCACCAGCGATGGCTGCGATGCCGCTGTCGGCTGCGTCCACATGCCTGCCGCCAACGCTTGCGACGACGGCACGGTGTGCACCACCGGCGACTCGTGCAAGGACGGTGTCTGTTCGGGCGCGATCCAGGTGTGCGAGGGCACGGCCTGCGCCGTCGGGGTCTGCAATCTGAATTCCGGCGAGTGCAACCTGCAGCCCAAGGAGCCCGCTGGCCAAGCGTGCGACGACGGCGACGCTTGCACGGACAACGACGTCTGCGACAAGCAGTTCTGTAAGGGCGCCAAGGTCTCTTGCGACGACAGCAACCCGTGCACGACCGATGCGGTCTGCAAGCCCGTTGTGGGCTGCCTGCATTTCGATCTGTCTGCTCTGCCTTGCAACGACGGCGATGTCTGCGTCGTTGGCACGTGCGTGGCGGGCCAATGCACCGGCGTCGTCGCCAAGGACTGCGACGACGGCAGCCCGTGCACCGATGACAGTTGCATTTCGGATACCGGTGACTGCTACAACGATAAGCATCCGCCTGGCCAGAAATGTGACGATGGCAGCCCGTGCACGCCCGACACGACGACCTGCGCAATTTCCGGCGTCTGTTTGTGTCAGAAGCCGGGCTGCACGCCGACCCCCGCTGCCACTGCTTGCGACGACGGCAACCCGTGCACCGATGAGCAATGCAATTCGGCCGACGGGTGCAGCTGGTCCAACAACGCCGCCAAGTGCAGCGACGGCAGCCCCTGCACAGGCGGCGATGCCTGCAAAGACGGAGCATGCCAGGGGAAGCCGGCCAACGAGGGCCAGGCATGCAGTGTCGGAGGTGTGTCGGATGGTACCTGCCAGACGGGCGGGTGCGTGGGGGCACAGTGATGACGACGGCATCGAAGCGAACGTTTCTTGGCACGACAGGGCTGCTGGTCTTGGCGCTGGTCGCCGGTTGTATCGAAGACCAGCGGGCGGAACCGGCGCAGGACGCCGGCACCGCCGCCGCCAATGACACGGCGGGGAACGCCGCGGACGCCGCGGCCGAGGACGATGGCGCTGGCGCTGGCGAGGACGCTGCCGACGCCGCGGGCAGTGGCGACCAGGACGCGGCTGATGTGCCGCCGCCGCCGACCGGCTGCCAGAGCGACTCCGAGTGCCCGGAGCTCTTCGGTCAACCATGCCGCAAGCTGATCTGCGAGACCGCGGTGGGGCTGTGCAAATCGGTGAGCCAGACCGACGGCACTGACTGCTCAGATACCAACGAGTGCGTCGTCGAACAGCTGTGCAGCAACGGTTTCTGCCTGGGCAAGACCCTCGACTGCGACGACTCCAACCCTTGCACCACCGACAGCTGCGATTCGGCGTTTGGCTGCGCCAACCAGCCCAACATCGCCCCTTGCGACGACGGCGATGGATGCACGGTTGGCGATGTCTGTTCCAACGGCGGTTGCAAGTCTGGTGGCCCCAAAGATTGCGACGACGGCAACGCATGCACCGAGGACGCCTGCGCCAAGCAAACCGGATGCGGTCACTCCTTGAAGACGGGCGCGGGTGCGTGCGACGACGGCAAGAAGTGCACCACCGACGACGCCTGCACCGAGACCGGCTGCGTCGGCACGCCCATGGTGTGCACCGATGACAACCCTTGCGTCGCGACCACCTGTGTAGAGGCATTTGGCGACTGCAGCCCGGCGATCATCGTTGGGCTCGGCTGTGACGACGGCGACAGTTGCACCGGCCTCGATGCGTGCGTCGACGACTTCGGCACCGGGACCTGCAAGGGCAC
>CALGHC010000257.1 GCA_937915965.1 uncultured Myxococcales bacterium | reverse complement strand
AGCGGCGTGCGGTTGCCAGCGCTCGGCCAGGGGTGGCGTGCCCACCCCGGAGCCGGCGTCGTCGGCGTCTACCCCGAAGCCATGGACATGCACCTGGGCCCGAGCCAGAGCGCCGCGTCGGTTCACCACAGGCTCGATGCTGGCCTCAAGCTTGAGTCCTTGTCGCTGCCGCTCGAGTTGATCGCCGCGCGCGTGTCGGGGGCGGGCCAAGCTCTGGTCGAGAAGCTAGCGCAGTACCGCAACATGGCGATGTGGGTGAGCGCCGTGCGCGCGGAGGCGGTTGGCACCGTCCGTCCCGGTCGGTTCGGTGGCTACAATGTGCGCTACGAGCCGACCCGCCGCGATGTCGAGCGTCTGCGATTTGGCTCGACGGTGCTCGCCCGGATGCACTTCGAGATGGGCGCCACGGCGGTGCTGCCCGGCGTCGCCGGTATTCCCGCCACGCTGGGTCCCGACGATCTGGGCTTCCTCGAGGACGCACCCCTCGACAACCGCTGCTGGACCTGGGTGCTCTCGCATCTCTTTGGTGGCTGCACCATGGGCAAAGATCCACGTACCTCGGTGGTCGGTTCGGACCTGCACGTCCGCGGCGTGCGGCGTCTCCACGTCGTGGACGCAGCGGCCCTACCGACTACCCTTGGCGTCAATCCCCAGCACACCATCATGGCGGTGGCACGTGTGATCGCCGAGCGCATTGCCAACCAAGAAGAGCCGCCCGCCAACCATTCGCATGCCGCCGGAGGAACTCCATGACCGACCTCGCCCAAGCTGTCCGCCCTGGTGGCGACATAGACGCAATCGCCAACTATCTCGACGGATTATCACCAGAGCGTCGGGTCGGAGAGCTGCGCAGCCTCGCGCGCGTCCAGGTCGGTCAGCTGTACGACCTCGCTACGGGGCGCGGTTGTGATGTCGACCACTTCGTCCCCACTTCCGTCGCTGACGGCGAGCCGGTTCGTCACTTCGGTTTGAACTCTCTCGCTCTGTTTCGCACCTTCGAGAAGCGCTTCATGCGCGCGACGACCGAGCCCGGTCTGGTGTGGGGCTACAACCACCAGCTCTGGCAGTGGTTGACTGGTCCGGGCTATTTCGTCGTTCGTGACATCGGCTGCCCGCACCCAGATGGCCTCGATGACCGTGATCAGCTGTTCATTGACTACTACTCGGTGCCCGCGACGCAGCCGGCCAACTGGCCGCGTGTGCGCGACAACACCTCCCCGCTTGCGTCGCTGGTCTATGGCCGGATGTGCGACTACATGTGGCGGGTTTCAGACCACGTGTCCGTCGGCGCCGCGTTCAAGCAGGGCAGGGAATACGGCGCGTTCTTTGCCCTGTGCCGCGAGGCGTGACAGCACCCGGTCGGTCACGACCGCATCGCGGCGGAGCCGGGTCATGTGCCTCGCTGGACACCGATTGTCACTCGCGCTTCCCAGCGGCCTTGGGATTGTGCTAGCCTTCTCGACCGCAGCAGCCCCGTCTCCCTCGCCACCGTGTCGAGGCCAGGCGGAGGCAGAAGCTCGCCGCCGGTGGGAACGCCCCAACGGCGAGAACGAGCGGCGGTCTACGTCTCGAGCAGGCAGGCGATTGGTAGGACGAGGGTCCGATGGGCATCCGCTGTGTGCGGGTGTCTTGCGGCGATGCGATCCAGCGATTTGCCAGCCTGCGACGGTGCCGCCTCGGTCCAATCCTGCCTCGAAGGTACGAGGCGAGTGGTCCGGTCGCGCCCGCAATACAATCACTCGGAATCCGGCACAGTGAACGCCGTCCCGCAACCTAAAGAGCAGGAGATCGCCCGTGGTCCCCGCATTGATTGATGTCTACGTCCGGCCCACGGTGGCTGCGGACGGTGAGTTGGATTTTCAGGCCATGGCCAGTCGCGCCCGCGAGGCCGGCATTGACGGTCTCGTTCTGCTTGGCGGCGCGCTTCCCGTGGATGTTTCGGGAGCCGCTACGGCCACCGAGGCGACCGGAGTCCGCTTCTTCACAGGCGTGGAGTTGCCGACTGAGCGCGGCCGGGTGCTCTGTTGCCCGCGGCAAGGCGACGACACCTGGTACACCGCGTGCGGTTGGCGCGAGCTGGGCGAAGACCGTGCCGACGGCGAGCCGATCTATCCGGCCAGGGAGGTGGCCCGTTCCTTCAATGACCGAGGTGGCGCAGTGCTGCTGGTCCTTGACGGCGGTGTCGCTGTCGACGCCGCCGCGTTCGACGACGGCAGTGGTTTGAGCGGCGTGATCCTCGCGGTCCCTGCCCAACTCGAAGGCAGCCCGGCCACGCACCCGCTCGCGTCGACGGCGCTGCCGTTCGCCGGTGGTTCGATTGGAGAGGTCACCGAGGCCGGCTTCGGTCGGGTTGCGACCCTCTTTGCGGCGCCGCCGGCTTCACAGGCGGCGCTGGTCGACGCCCTGCGGTCTGGTAGGGTGTGGCCCGTCGAGATTGGCGACCAGGTCGCCGTGGTCGCCGAACCTGCAAACGAGGACGTCGCCGCGGCGTCGGATGACCCAGGCAGCCCCGTCGTCGCCGAACGCGCAGGTCGTGCAGATCGCGCAGGCCGCGGAGATCGTGGCGCTCGATCGGACGGTCCTGACGGGGCCGAGCGAGCCGATCAATCAGCGCAATCAGCGCAAGCCAAGGGGCCCGACAAGCCGACGCGCGGCGAAGAGCGCAAGGGCAAGAAGAAGGACCAGCGCGCGCGCCTCAAGGAGGTCGAGCGCCCCGGCGACAACCGCGGCAACCGACTCGACGCCCGCATGCTCCATCATCAGGTCTACACGCCTTTCGATGAGACGCAGCCCGACTACGATCCGATCGCTCGCTTGTACGGGATCGACAGCCGCAAGAGCGATCGGCTGCGGAACCTGTCGGACGCGGAGCTCGATCGCATCGCGGGCAACCGTGCGCGTGGATCGGATCCAAACGTGATGGCGCTGCCGGACTTTACCGAGCTGAGGGCTGAACGCGAGCACGTCGGTCTGCTCGTCGCGACGATCGAAGAGCCAAAGGAGCGCCTCAGCGATAGCATGGCGTTTCGCTTTGCGCTCACGCACTACGCCGATGGTCGTGCGCCGCCGCCCGTGCGCCCCAACGTCCGTCGCAAGCGCCGCCGCCGCACCTGATCCCTTGCAGTCGCGGCCGCGCCGTCATTTGCACGCCCGCGGTCGCCCATGAGCCCGACACTGCCACCAGGAAGAATGCGAGCCGCGGGTGGTCGTAAGCCGGGTTCTGTTCCGTTGCGCAGTCGCCCGCGCCACGGCGATGACCATTCGTCTGGGTCACCTGTTGCCAGGCACCTCAAGCGGTCTACCCGAGGACTCGGACCGGCTGCCCTCCAGCCCGCCGAAGCGGGCGTACGCCCTCGTCTTGACCTTGCTCCGGGTGGGGTTTACCGAGGCCGACGTCACCGCCGGCCCCCGTGCGCTCTTACCGCACGCTTTCACCCTTGCGCCGCGAGACGCCGTCCGAGGACGGACGTCCAGGGACGCGGTTTGCTCTCTGTGGCACTTTCCCTGAGGTTGCCCTCGCCGGCCGTTAGCCGGCACCCTGCCGTATGGAGCCCGGACTTTCCTCCAGCTTTCGCCAGCGGCCACCTGACCACCCGCGACTCGCGTGAGAACGATACCACGGCTCACGGTCGCGGTCAGTGGGGCCCGACCGGGGCCCTACCGCCTGCTTGCAGCCATCGCTGTGCTACTTGCAGCCAGCGTATTGGGCGGAACAGAACGTATTGAGACAGGTATTGCAGAGTTGTGCGTCGCCGCCCTCATTGCAGAACGTACCGCATTTGTCGTCGTGGCACGCGAGCAGCGCATCGAGCTGCGCGACGCCGGACGCGGTGCCCTTGGCCTTGCAGCCTTGTGCGCATTCCTTTGACGAGCCGCACTGACCGGCACAGGCGAGGATCTGCTGACACGAGAGCGTGCCCTGAGGGGGGAAGCACTTGTCCCAGGTGCTCTTGCACCACTGCAGTCCACACGCCGCCTGTTCGCTCGCCGGCAGGGCGCCGCACTTCTGTTCGACGCAGGTCATGAGCGCGTAGAAGTCCTGGGCCGAGTCGACGCTAGCGTCGGAGTGGCACGCGGCGTTGCAGACCGCGCTCAGGCTGCAGTCGTTGAGGCAGTCGTTGAGTCCCTGGCAAGTGCCGGCGCCGGCGCCCATACAGGCGGCCTGCTCTTGGCCACACCACGTGTACATGCAGAACATCGCCTCGTTGTTCTTGCCCTCGTCGACGAGCTTCTTGCAGGTGGCCTTGCCGCAGTTGACGAGGGTGTCGTACGCCGTTTGAGCCTCGACCTTGCCCTGGTCGCGACAGGCGAGCTTGCACGCGTCGTCACCTGGGCCGCAGTTCTGCGAGATGCACGCGGTCACCTGTGCACACGTTAGCGTACCGGTGGGCTTGTCGACGCAGACACCGGCGTCGCAGATCTGACCGCCGCCGCACGATGGCACGCAGGCTTTGTCGACGCAGAGGCCCTGTTCGCAGATCTGACCGCCGCCGCAGGCCGGTTCGCAGGGCACTACCTCCTTGCAGATGCCAAGCACACAAGCTTGACCCGTCGGGCAGGCGATCGGCAGGCCCCAAAACAAACAACCGTCGCCGCCGAGCTGGCAAGTGTGGGTCGCCGCGATCGCGCCGAGGCACTCGGTCAGGTTCAGGGCTGGGCACTCGTCATCGCAGACGCAGTCGCCTCCACTGCATTTCTTGCCGGCGGGGCAGGTGGCCAGGGTCTGCCAGGTACCGAATACGCAGACTTTGGGCCGGTTGCCGGCGCAGCCCTTGGCACCGCCGAGGCAGAACTCCAAGCCGGTGTCGGCGGCATCGGGCGTTGCGCTGTCATCCGATGTGTCGCTCGGCGGCTGGGTATCGACGCTCACAGAATCATCGATCACATCCGTTGGCGGTGTCGTCGTGTCGCTGATGTCGTCCGCGGTCTCGGTCTCGTCGTCGTCGCCGTCGCCGTCGCCGTCGCCGCCGGCCGTTGCGTCGTCGTCGCCGCCACTATCGGTCACGGGCGTGGCGTCGGCGTCACCGCCCGGGTTGCCGAACTGGATGTCCTTGCTCGCGCATTGGATCGCGACGCACAGGAACGGATCGACGCAAGCGCCCGAGCCCGCACACGGAATGCAGTAGCCCGTTTGCGAATCGGTGCACACCACTCCCGCTGGGGCGCCGCTGTCCACTGGCTCGGTGCAAGCGGGTAGAAGCGTCAGGCTGAGCGCCAGCCAGGCAGCGGCGACGCCTGGGCCCATTGGGTCGCGACCCGCGTCAAACAGCCCACCCTGCGCGCGAAGAGCGACCCTTGATGCGACTGGCGATGGGAGGTTTCTGCTGGGCATGGCGGCCGGCAGCATAGCGACCGTGGCGGGTGGGAGCAATCCGCCGGGGGCGCGGCCTCCTTCGCCACCACCAGCCGCGCCATGACCGCGTCTGCGGGCGCCTCCCCAGGGCCAGCTAGCGCCGCAGGGATTGTCGTTGGCTGCGGACTGCGGTAGGGCGTCGGGCGGAGCTGTCGCCACCGCGCGACCTTTGTCGAGAGGAAGCGATGACCCGTTTGACCCTGGCGCGTGACAAGATACGCGTTCTCCTGCTTGAGGGGGTGCATGACAGCGCGGTGGCTACCTTCGCGGCCGCCGGCTACGGTCAGGTCGAGCGTCTCGACGGCGCTCTCGATCGCGATGAGCTCGCCGAGCGTCTGGCCTCGGCGCACATCGTCGGTATCCGCTCGCGCACCCAACTCGACGGCGAGCTCCTGCGGGGCGCATCGAAGCTCTTTGCAATCGGGACCTTCTGCATTGGCGTCAACCAGGTCGATCTCGACGCGGCGCGTCTGCTCGGGGTGCCGGTCTTCAACGCACCGTACGCAAACACGCGTTCGGTCGCGGAGCTGGTGATCGGCGAGATCATCCTGCTGCAACGTCGTGTTCCTTGGCTCTCCGCGCTGGCCCACGCGGGCGTGTGGCAGAAGGGCGCCCGTGGTGCCCACGAGGTGCGCGGCAAGGTCCTCGGCATCGTCGGCTATGGCCACATTGGCAGCCAGGTCTCGGCGCTCGCCGAGGCATTCGGGCTGCAGGTGCGCTACCACGACATCGAGCCGAAGTTGACCTTGGGCAATGCCCAGCCGTGCACCTCGCTCGACGAGCTGCTGACGATCTCGGACATCGTCACGCTGCACGTGCCAGCGACCGAGTTGACCCAGGGCATGATCGGCGCGAATGAGATCGCACGAATGAAGGCGGGCGCGCTGCTGATCAACGCATCGCGCGGCGACGTCGTCGACCTGGACGCTCTCGCCGAGGCGCTGCGTGGCGGCCACCTGAGCGGGGCGGCGGTGGACGTCTTTCCGACCGAGCCGACCTCCGCCGCGGCCGTGTTTTCGTCGCAGCTGCAGGGTCTCGATAACGTGATCCTCACGCCGCATATCGGTGGCAACACTGAGGAAGCGCAGGAGGGCATTGGCCGCGAGGTCGCTGACAAGCTGATCCGCTACAGCGACAGCGGCTCGACCCAGGGAGCGGTCAACCTGGTCGAGGTGTCGCTGCCGGTGCAGCGCGATCGCACCCGCTTTCTTCATATTCACCACGACCGCCCCGGTGTCCTCGCCGCGGTCAACAGGGCCTTCTCGTCGCGCGACCTCAACATCGCCGGCCAGTACCTGCGCACCGACGGCCAGGTCGGTTATGTGGTCATCGACGTTCACGGTCAGGCAGAAGAGGGCGCGGAGATCAAGGCTGAGCTTGAAGCGATCGACGCCACGATCCGCGTGCGCTTCCTGTTCTGATCGATGGGGCAACGGACCGCGCTGTTGCAATTCGCGCGGGAGCCGGCTGCAATTCGCGCGGGAGCCGGCTGCAATTCGCGCGGGAGCCGGTGAGCGCGGCGCCCATCCCGATCGTCGCGGCACGAGCTGCACCAGGAGAGCGAGATGTCGACTGTTCCCACCGTCGTTCGACCCGCCGCCGACCCGCTGTGTCCGACATCGCCCCTGGTCACACCGACCGGAACGACGCTGCGTTGCAAGGGCTGGGGGCAGGAGGCGGCCCTGCGTTTGCTTCACAACAACCTCGCTCCCGATATGGCCGAGGACTGGCGCGATCTCGTGGTCTACGGCGGGATCGGCCGGGCGGCGCGGTCGTGGGCCGATTTCTACCGCATCGTCGCTGCCCTTGAGGCGCTTGAGGATGACGAGACCCTGTTGGTCCAGTCCGGCCGCGCGGTAGGCGTCGTGCACACCCACGCCGACGCGCCCCGTGTGTTGATCGCCAACAGCAATCTGGTGCCGCGCTGGTCGACATGGGAGCATTTCCGCGAGCTTGAGGCCAAAGGGCTGATGATGTTCGGCCAGATGACCGCTGGCTCGTGGATCTATATTGGCACCCAGGGCATCGTCCAGGGCACGTACGAGACCTTTGCCGAGTGCGGTCGGAGTCACTTCGCCGAGACACCAGGCTTCGACCCACGTCGCTCCCTTGCCGGTCGTCTGGTCGTGACCGCCGGGCTGGGCGGCATGGGCGGCGCCCAACCTCTGGCGGCGGTGCTCGCCGGCGGTACGATGCTCGTGGCTGAGGTCGATGCGGAGCGGATCGACCGGCGGTTGGAGACAGGCTACCTCGACGAGCGCGCCGTCAGCATCGACGCCGCCATCGATCAAGCGATCGCCTGGCGCGATGCCCGTGTCGCCCGCAGCGTCGCTGTTTGTTGCACCGCGCTCGATCTGATCGGCCGCCTCGAGGCGCGCGGTGTGGTTCCAGACGTGCTCACGGACCAGACGTCCGCGCATGATCCGATGGTTGGCTATCAGCCCCAGGGCGTCAGCCTGGCAGAGGCCGCCCGCATGCGGAACGCCGACCCGCAAGGCTGGGTTGATCGCGTCCGAGTGAGCATCGTCGCGCACGTCGCCGCCATGGCGCGACTGCAGGAGGCTGGCGCGCGGACCTTCGACTACGGCAACAACCTGCGTGGCGAGGCGGTCGCCGGCGGCATGGCGCACGAGGCGGCGTTTGCCTTTCCTGGCTTCGTGCCGGCCTATATCCGGCCGCGCTTCTGCCGAGGCGAGGGTCCATTTCGTTGGGTGGCGCTTAGCGGCGATCCCGCCGACATCGCCGAGACCGACCGCGTGGTCCTGGAGCTGTTTCCCGACAACGATGGGGTGCAGCAGTGGATCCGCGAGGGCGCGCCGCGCGTGCATTTTCAGGGTTTGCCCGCGCGGATCTGCTGGCTGGGCTTGGGCGAACGGGCGCGCGCTGGCCTCGCGTTCAATGATCTGGTCGCGAGCGGGGCCGTCCGCGCGCCGATCGCGATCGGTCGCGACCACCTCGACTGCGGCTCGGTTGCCTCACCCAATCGCGAGACCGAGGCGATGCGCGACGGCAGCGACGCGGTCAGCGACTGGGTCTTCCTCAATGCCATGACCAACGCTGTCTCGGGCGCGACCTGGGTGAGCGTGCATCACGGCGGCGGTGTGGGCATGGGCTACAGCCAGCACGCCGGCGTCGTGATCGTCGCCGACGGCACGCAGGCCGCGGCGCGGCGGTTGCAGCGGGTCCTCACGAATGATCCGACGCTGGGCGTGCTGCGGCATCTGGATGCCGGCTATCCCGAGGCGATCGAGGCGGCCGGTCGGGGGGGCGTGCGGGATTTCGCGGCGGACTCCGACGGTGGTCGTGACGGTCAAGGTGGTCAAGGTGGTCAAGGTGTCAGGCATTGACAATTGTACAATTTCAGGAGCGCGTTTGCGCCCATAGAGATGCGCGATTTTGACGAACGGCCGCAAGCACCGGCATCGACACAGGCATTGAGGTAGACATGGAACTGTCGTTCGACTGGCCAGATTGGCTGCAGGACCCAGCGCCTCGCGCCGCCGTGACCATCGTCGTCGCGCTGCTGCTCGCAGCGTTTGTTGACCTGGTCTTCCGGCGGGTCGTCTCTCGCTTGACCCAACGAACCCGAACCGATGTCGACGATCGCATCGCCGCCATGTTGCGCGGCCCGATCGCCGCCACGGTCGTGATCATCGGCGCTTGGATTGCGATTGTCCTGGTCGCCCCGTCCGGCTGGATCGTTGACGTCAGCCGCAGCCTGCTCGTCACTGTCGCCGTCTTCCATTGGTTTCTGGTTCTGTGGCGCCTCAGTCGCCTCGTCCTCGAAGTCCTCGCGGGGTTGGTCGCCAACCGCGAGACGGGCCTCTTCCAGCCCCGCACCCAGCCAGCCTTTGAGGTGACGGCCAAAGCAGTGCTGCTCGGCGGCGGAAGCTACTTCCTGCTCCTCGCCTGGGGCGTCGACGTGACCGGCTGGCTCGCCTCGGCCGGGATCGTCGGAATCGCAGTTGGTTTCGCCGCCAAGGACACGCTCGCCAACCTGTTTGCAGGCGTCTTCATCCTGGCCGATGCGCCCTACAAGCCGGGTGACTATCTGGTGCTCGACAGCGGCGAGCGCGGCCGGGTCGTCGAGATCGGCTTGCGCTCGACCCGCCTGCAGACCCGCGACGAGATCGAGATCATCATTCCCAACTCTGTCATGGCCAACGCCCGCATCAAGAACGAGAGCGGCGGACCCTACGAGCGAGAAAGGCTGCGGGTCGCCGTCGGTGTCGCCTACGGTTCAGATATCGATCACGTCCGCGAGGTGTTGCTGGACGTCGCCGCCACAACCGGCGAGATCATTCGCGATGACGACGACGTCTGCCCGCGAGTGCGCCTGCGGGCGTTTGGCGCTTCGAGCCTCGACTTCGAGCTGTTGGTCTGGATCGCCAAACCGGAGCTGCGCGGCCGCGTTCTTGACCAGCTTAACACCGCAGTTTACAAGCGATTTGGGGCGGACGGCATCGAGATACCCTACGCCAAGCGCGACGTCTACATCCGTGGGTTGCCGGAGGGATTCGCGTTGCCAGGTCGCCCGTTGGACGGCGATTGACTGCTCCCTTCCGATCGACTCAAGACCAAGACGACTCAAGACCAAGATGAGTCAGATCTCGGCGACTATTCAGCATCCTGTAATTGTACAATTGTCAATGCCTGACACCATCGTGCCATCGCCACCGACCTGGAGTCCCCGTGTCCGAAACAACCTGCCTCACTGGCGCCGCCCACGTTCTGACCTGTGCGGGCCCCGATCGCGGGCCCGTCGCCGATTGGGCGACGCTCGGACTCGCATCCGATTCAGACGTCGTGCTCGAATCCCGCGCGACTGGCTGGTACGTCACGTGGATCGGTCCTCGCGCCGCCGCTGATCGGCCAGCTGCAGACCGGACCATCGATCTGGGCGGACGCGTCCTGATGCCGGGGTTCGTCGACGCCCACACCCACGCGGTCTTCGCCGGCGATCGCAGCGCGGAGTTCTCGCGGCGCCTGTCAGGGGCGAGCTACGCTGATATCGCCGCAGACGGCGGCGGAATCCTCGCGACGATGGCGGCGACGCGGGCGGCGCCCGTCGAAGATCTGGTCGCGCAGAGCGCACCGCGGCTCGCCGAGATGCGGCGCTGGGGAGTGAGGCTAGTCGAGATCAAGACCGGATACGGGATGCAGACGGACGCCGAGGTTCGGCAGTTGCTCGCTATCGGCGCGCTCGCCGAGCGGTTCGACGGCCAGATCGAGGTGGTCGCCACGGCGATGCCCGCCCACGCCGTGCCGCCCGAGCACAGCGGTGACCCCGACGCCTACGTTGCCTATGTGTGTGACGACATCGTGCCGGCTCTGACCCACGCCCGCGATCAGGAGGCCATACCCTGCCCGTTCTTCGATGTGTTCATTGACGAGGGCTACTTCTCTCTCGAGAACGCCGAGCGTCTCTGGATGAACGCGATCGGCCAAGGTCTGCGCATGAAGGCGCACGTCGACGAGTTCGCCGATCTCGGCGGTGTCGCCTGGGCCGTCGAGCGCGGCGCCGTCAGCGTCGACCACCTGCTCGTCACCTCGGCCGAGTCGGTCGCCTGCCTCGCCGCGAGTAGCACGGTTGCCGTCTGTCTGCCGCTTACGTCGCTCTTCTTGCGAACTGCGCACGCGCCGATGCGAGATCTCGTCGACGCTGGCGCGCTTCTGGCGCTCGCCACCGACTGCAACCCAGGCTCGGCCATGACGACCAACCTGCCGCTGGCGTTGCAGATCGCCGTGCTTGAGGCCGCTCTGAGCCCACAAGAGGCGATCCGCGCTGTCACCCGCTGCGGCGCGCTCGCCGTCGCCGAGCCTGCCGGCTTCTGTGGCCGGATCGCGGTGGGCGAACGTTTCCTCGGCACGGCCTTCGACATCGCCCACCCCGATGCCCTCTTCTACGAGCTGGGTGCGCCGCCGCGCGCCTGGATCGGCTTCGACGAGGCGCTCGCCGCCACCTGACGGCCTCTCCCTTGGTGACAGCCGCGCGCAGCCTGGAACGGTCGCTGCTCGCAGATCACCGCCGCGCCGCTACCCACAGCGCGCGGCGACGTGCACAATGACTCTTGGTTGGGCCGCCCTCTCGGCTGGCCGGATCGAACCTCTGGCCGGGCCGCCTTGCCCTTCCCCCGCTCGTGGCCTGCCCACCGACCGAACTCGACCACCGAGAAACTCCCGCACATTCATGCCATACGCTGTCCGAACACTTCCGGCTCCTCTCACTTTCAGCCTTTGGGCGATCGCGCTTCTGTTTGTTTTGAACGCCTGCGACCCAGGGCCGATCGCGATCATCGATCACGACGCCTTCCAACAGCCTGGCGTGGGGGGCGGTGATGTCGTTGGTCGGGGCGTCCTGGCCGATGGCTTGGCGGCTCCGTTCGACGCCGGCAGCCTCGATTCGCTCTTCTCTGCCGATGGCGACAAAGACGCCGCGGCGCAACCGCCGAGCACATCGCTGCAGCAGGTCTACGGCGGCGAATTCGATGAGGAGGCCTTCGACCTGGTCGCCTTCGCCGACGGCGGTGCGGTCCTCGCGGGGACCACCGCGTCGATGGGGGCTGGCGATGTGGATGCGCTGTTGATTCGCACAGACGCTTGCGGCGCGCGCCTGTGGGCGCGCGCCTACGGGACCGCAGGCTTTGACGATGCGCGCGGCGTGGTCGCTCTCGCTGGCGGAGATCTCGCCGTGGCGGGCCGCACCGCCGGAGTCGGTGGCGACAGCGACGCCTGGCTGATGCGCACCAACGCCACTGGCACCCCCAAGTGGTCCTTTCGCTACGGTGGGCCATCGGATGAACTGGCCGTGGACCTCGCTGCCCTCGCTGGCGGCGGCGTAGTCGCGGTCGGCAGCACCTTCAGCGAAGGTCCCGGCACGCCCAAACACGACAATCTCCTGGTGCTGCGCGTCGACGATCTTGGCGCGGTGCTGTGGGCGCGAACGCTCGGCGGCACGCAGAACGACAGCGGTTTCGCGGTTGCGGCTTTCAAGAACAGCGCGGGGCAGAACGGCGGTATCGTGGTCGCTGGTGCCAGCGAGAGCGCTGGCGCTGGCAATGACGATATCTGGCTGATCTCGCTGGAACCGGACGGAAACTTCCTGTGGTCGTATGTGTACGGTTCGCCCGCCGATGACGAAGCCCGCGCGGTGGCGTTTGCCCCCGACGGCGGCTTTACTGTCGCTGGCTTTACCGATGGCTTCGGCGCCACCCTCTCCGACGCGTTTGCGCTGCACGTCAACGCGATCGGTCATGTGCAATGGTTCGCACGTTATGGCGGCGCCAAGGAAGAGCGGGTCTACGCGGTGCAGCCGACTCCCGACGGCTGGGCCTTCGCCGGCCGCGGCGACAGCTTTGGCGGCAGCGATGACGGCTTCCTGCTGGTCACCAACGGCAAGGGCACGCCCACTGCATGGCAAGATCTCGGCGCTGGCCACGGCGACAAGATCGCAGCGATCGCGACCAACAGCGGCGGCGCCTTGATGCTCGCCGGTCGCAACGACAGCCATGGCGGCGGCGAGCGCGACGCCTGGTTGGTTCGAACCGATGCCGCCGGCGCGGTCGCCTGCGACAGCGAGGTGATCGGCGATGCCTTCGTGCACGCCTTCAAGGCCATCCCGCGCACGCTCTACGTGCCGCCGTCGGTGGCCAAGGTCCCCACCCGCAGCGTCGCCGCGATGAAGGTCACCACCGTCCCTGGCAACGCGTCGTGGTCTGCATCCGTTTGTAGCGCGAAGGGTTGCGAGCTGTAGCGCGCTGCCGGCCGCTGTGGGTCATTCGCCGGCCCGCGCCGAAGCCGAGCTACCAGCCACAGTCGAGGTTGAATCGCAGCAGGTCGCCTCGCTTGGTGATCCACGTGCGCAGGGCGCTCACCGCTGCCTTGAAGTCCTTGCTCGACTTGTTGCGGTCGCGGGTGTCGGTCGCAAGCTCTTCGGCGAGTTGCGCCTCGAGCGCGTCGACCAGCTTGGGCAGCTTGTACTTCCAGACGTCCGAAGCGGTGAACTCGCAGATTCGGGTCTGCACCTGGGCGCGCAGGTCATTGTCACTCAGGACAACATCGATGAGTACATTGAAGAAATCCTCGCTGCCCAGCGGGTACTCGGTGTGCATGCCGGCCTCGATCATGCCGGTGTCCCATTCCATGCCGGTGGCGAGCTGGTCGCACAGGTTGAGCTGCTTCGCTTCATGCCACACGCAGCCAAAGGTCATGTCGAGATCCCAGGGGAAGAACTCCCACAACGGCTTGCCATCGGCGCCCGGCTGCAGGCTGAGGTAATAGTTCTTGCGCACGTGGTCCTTGCCGAGCAGCGCTCCGAGTACAGCGAGGTAGTCGAGATACCGCGGCAGGTCGACCGTCTTGCGCACCCGCTTCGAGCCGCCGTCGATGTGATCCGACCACAAGTAGGTCTCGATGAGGGTGATGAGGTCGTCGTAGCCTTCTTGTTTGCCGTCATGCTTTTGATACGCCTGCTCGTAGACGCTCGCCGGTGTCAGCGGCAACAGCGCTCCGGCACCCTTGCTGGCGATCGCGGAGGGTGGGTCGGCCTCGTACAGCGGCGCGTTGTCGTCCCGACCGCGTTTGCGGCGGAAGCTCGAGCCGATCCGCTCGATCTCGGCGTAGACACCGTAGTCCTCGCCGTTGACCTTCAGGCGGCGGTAGCGCACCCGCGGCGCGGCCACATCGGTGAGCTGCCCGAAGAGCCAGTTTGCCAGGAAATTGCGCATATAGGTCGCGTCGTTGTACTCGCTGCGCAGATTGATCTTGCGGGTGTAGCCGGGGTTGGGGATGCCCTCGGGGAAGCGGATCCGATAGCTGAGCTTCGCGTATTTCTTGGAGATGCCGCCGCGAATACGGACCTCGCAGCCGTCGTCATAGACCTTCTCGCCGACCTTGAGCGAGCAAGGTGCGTACAGCTCTTGCGAGGGATTGGCGTGGATCTCTTGCCACTTCGTCTTCGGAACGGACAGCTCCCAGACGACCAGCGGTCGGCGCAGGCAGAACCCGTTGAGGCAGCTCTTGCCGTCCTTGCAGTCGCTCGCCTGCTTGCACGCGCCACACATGCCCGCGACACAGCCTTCCAGCGCGCGGCACTCGTCCGCCGAGGCGCATCCGCCGCACGCGCCGTTGTGGCAGCCAAAGCCCGGTGGGCACTCAAGCACGTGATTGGGGCACTGCGGTGGCGCCACCGAGCCGTCCTCGCCGCCGTCCCACGGCGGTGTCGGCAGGTCGTCCTCAATGAGGGCGTCTCCGTCGGCGTCGGCGTCGGGCCACGGCGGCTCGCGCCACTTGGGTGGCTCACAGCCGGCGAGCGTGACCACGCAAGCTGACAGGACGACGAGGCTGGACAAGTGTTGCGTGCGGCGGCTCATTGCAGCGGCGACCTCCATTGAAGCAGCGGCGAGTATGTCGATTCACGGCCATGCTGGCCAGTCATCGCTTGCCGCGCCCGGCCGAGGTCTGTCATACGGGCTGTCCATGTTTCGCCGCCCCGCCATCGCTGCCCTTTCGCCCTTTGCCGCCGTTCTCGCGGCGGTCACCATGGTTGGGACCGCCTTGGTTGGGACCGCAGTGGGCGGCTGCGCAGAGCCGCTCGTGCTGCCGCACGCGCCCTGCGAGATCGGTCCTGGTCACGAGCGCTTCGAGGCGGTCGAGACCCGCTGCGATGGCATCGACAACGACTGCGATGGCGTGACCGACGCGCTGCTCGCCGTCGACGCGAACCTGTGCGCGACCGGCGGCAAGGGCGCATGCGCATGGAGCCACTCCACCTGCCTGGACGGATTCCGCGTCTGCCCGGTGATGCCCTCGACCTACGAGTCCTACGATCGCGTCGACAACGACTGCGACGGCGTCATTGATGACGTCGAGCCAGGCGTCTCGGTTGTCAATCGAGCTCGCATCATGGTGCCACCGTGGATGTGGCAAGAGGGGCCAGAATCGGTCGCCGCCCTGGAGACCGCCTTGGGTCAGGCAGGCATCCCGTACGACCGTGACACCAAGCCCGAAGAGTGGGCCGTCGGTTTCACCCACCTCGAGGACTACGCGCTCGTCCTGATGCCAGGCTATATGCTGGGTTCCCTCGAGATCGCGCAGCTCAAGGCGCTGGAGACCTGGGTGTCGAAGGGCGGCGTGCTCATCTGGTTTCGGATCGTTCAGGGCGATGACCAGGAGGCGCTCTATCGGATGGCGGGGTTGTTGTCGTCGAAACAGCGCATGGACGCCACCCGCATCCGCATTGCCGCCGCGCCCGCGACGGTCTTCCTCGATTCGCCTCAGGAGCGCGACTTCCTCGTGACCCTCGATCCGATCTTTGAACCTGAGGAGGTCTTCTTCTTCCTGCTCGACCCGCAGTCGAACGCAGAAGCGTTCTTGTTCGGGCACATCGGCGACAGCATCCATGACGACAAGGAGGTCGGGCCGGTGGGCGTGCGTCGGGCCATTGGCTACGGCGCCGTCTACACGCTCGGCCTCGACTTCCTCGCCTTCCCGGCGCCACGCTGCTACGTCAACTGCTTCGATCCAGGCCGCGATGTCATGGGCCTGTTTCTGCTTGGCGCCTACCGCGAGGCGTGCCGCGGCCACACCGTCGTCAAGCACACCGTGCCCGGTCCGGAGCGCGGTGTCTTCATCTCGAGTCACGACGTTGACGCGCCCGACGCCGACAACCCCGGCGAATGGGGCGAGCCTGGTGCCTGGCAGATGGCTGACATGGAGAAGCAGCACGGTGTTCGGGGGACGTACTTCGTCACCACCGACTACGTAGCGGGCTACTACACGGCGGAGGTCGTCAAGGGCCTGTGCGCACGCGGCATGTGTCCGGAAGGCGGCCACAGCGTCCAGCACCTGAACTGGAGTGAGCTGCCAGCTGGGGACTGCGACGTGACCAAGGCCACCTACAAGCCCGCGAGCCCGACGATCTGCGGCGAGGTCGCGGTCAACCTGCAGATCCTCGCGGGAGATGTGCCGAAGTCGACCACTCTGCGTTCGTGGCGTACGCCGTATCTTGAGATCAGCCCGTTCCAGTTCGAGATTCTCGCCAATCACGGCGTCAAGACCGACAGCAGCCTCGCGATCGGAGACGTGCGCACCAACCTGCCCTTCGCCACCGAGACCTTCGCCTTCCACCATGAGGACATCTTCGCGCACCAGCGCATGATCGAGGTGCCGATCAGCTTGGAGGACGGCATCGGCTGGTACGAAGACGGTGTCGAGAAGCGCCTGGAACTGCAGCACGGCACCTGGCCGCGTTTTCGGCACCACTGGACCGACATCCTCATGAACAACGCCGCCAACCACGCCTGGTCGACCATGCTCGTGCACCCGTCGTATGGCGTGGGAGAGGGGGTCGGCCCCGAGAACGTGCTGGTCAAGGTCGAGGCGGCCAGCTGGGCGATCGAGTTCGCGCAGGAGCTCGGGCTGCGCGTCGAGCAGATGACGCCTCTGGGCGACTTCTGGCGCGGCCGCGAGGGGGTTGGACTCGAGGCGACGTATGTCGAAGGCGAAGGCTATGTCGGCAAGCTGCACGTCGGCGAGGACCCAGCGCCGCATTTCTCGCTGCGGTTCAGCGATCGCATCGCCAGCTTCGAAACCAGCGAGGCCATCGCGCTGACCATCCACGATCACGTCGTCGTCTTTACGCAGACGCTCGCCGCCAACAGCATCCTGGGTTTCACGGCGAAGGTGGCCAAGGACTGAGCGCCCGTGCCAACCATCTACATCGAGAGCGAGCCGTCGCGGAACGCTGTGCGGCCAATGTGCAGGTTGACGACGACCGGTCGGCCAGCGGCCGCCACCCGCTTCGCCTCGGCGAGCACGGCTGGGACCTCCTCGATGCTGCGCGCGATCAAGCCGACAGCGCCCAGTCCCGCGGCGACCTGATCATAGTCGGTGCGCGCGAGGACGGTGCCGACGTCGTCGCCCAGGAAGGTGACCTGGTCGCGGGCGATCTGAGTCCAGCTGGCGTCGTTGCCGATGACCGCGATCACCGCCAGGCCATGACGCACGCAGGTGTCGAACTCGATCAGGCTGAAGCCCGCCGCCCCGTCGCCGTATAGCAGCCAGACCTCGCTATCCGGGCGCTCGACGGCGGCGGCGATCGCGAATCCGGCACCAACGCCCAGCGTCCCGAAGACGCCAGGGTCGAGCCATCCCAACGCGCGACGTGGCCGGACCGTGTATGCGGCGGTAGCTACAAAGTCGCCGCCGTCCACGACGATCGTGGCGTCGTCAGCCATCGCCGCCTCGATCGCCAGACAGGCGGCCAGGGGGTTGATCGGCGGCGCTTCGACGGCGGCGAGCTCGACCACTTCGCGGTCCCGGCGGATGTCACGCTCGCGCAGCATGGCCAACCAGGGGGCACGGTCGTTCGCGCTGGCGCCGGCCTCGCAGCGCTTGGCGAGGCGCACCAGGAATCGGCCGGGATCGGCGGGTATCGGCAGCGACGGCACCCGGTTCTTGACCAGGGCGCGCTTGTCGACCCCAACCGCCATGATGCGAGCGTGTTTGCCGATGCTGCGGCCGTAGCCGAGTCGAAAATCCGCGGGCACCCCGGCGAGAATCACCAGGTCGGCCTCGGCGAGCGCCTTGCCGCGCTTGTGCCGCAGCTGCAGCGCGTCCTGGCGGCCGAGCAAGCCGCGCGCGCCGCCGGCCAGCCATACCGGTACGCCGAGGCGCCGCACAGCGTCGGCGACTGTCTCGGCGTCGCCC
>CALGHC010000256.1 GCA_937915965.1 uncultured Myxococcales bacterium | reverse complement strand
GATGCTACAGCTCAAGGCGCGGGCTCTCGTCGTCACGGACCAGGGCCTCCTCGTCGGGCGGAGAAGCCCTGCGGGCGCGCGATTTGGCCCACTCGCGCATCTCAGAGAGGCGCTCACGCATCGTCTGCGACAGCGGGATCACCTCCTGAACCGACGCGAGCAGCCCCGCGGTGTCGATGTCTTCCTTGGAGGCGTCATAAGCATCGTAGAGCGCACTGACGATGATCTCCTCCAACTCCGAACCCGAGTAGCCACTCGACGCCTCGACCAGCTGAGCGATATCGAACTTGGCCGCCTCGCGGTTGCGCCGGCGCAAGTGGATATCGAGGATCGCCCGACGCTCGTCGCGGTTGGGCAGGTCGACGAAGAAGATCTCGTCGAAGCGACCTTTGCGCAACAGCTCGGGCGGTAGCATCGAGACATCGTTGGCTGTTGCGATCACGAAGACCGGAGTTGTCTTCTCTTGCAGCCACGTCAGGAAGGTCGCAAAGACCCGCGACGTCGTGCCGCCATCGCTGGTGCCCGAGCTCTTCGTCCCGCTGAATCCCTTCTCCAGCTCGTCGAGCCAGAAGATCGCAGGCGCCACGGCCTCAGCGGTCTGGATCGCCTTGCGCATGTTCTCCTCGGAGGAACCGACCAGCGAGCCAAACACCTTGCCGACGTCCAAGCGCAGCAGCGGCATCTGCCACATCTGCGAGACCGCCTTTGCCGTCAGAGACTTGCCGCAGCCGGGCACGCCCAGCAGCAAGATGCCCTTTGGCAGCGGCAGGCCAAAGGCGCGGGCCTCTGGCTTGAAGGCGTGTTGACGCTTCGCCAGCCACTCCTTGAGCATGGTGAGGCCACCGACACCGTCGAGACCCACCGGGCTCTCGTAGAACTCCAGGATACCGCTTTTGCGGATGATTCCCTTCTTCTCGGCGAGGATCGTCTGCAGGTTGAAGTGCTTATCGCGCACGATGGTCTTGTCGAAGACCTGCCGCGCCTCTGCCTCGGTCAAGCCGAGCGCCGCCTCTGCGATCTCCCGCACGGCGTCGGGCTCCTCCAGCACCTTGCTGAAATTCTTTCCGAAACGCTTCGATCTCGCGCCGGAGTAGGCCTTCTCGCGCACGATATTCTCGAAAGTCGCGCGGTCAGGCAGGTCGAAGTCGACCACTACGACGTCCTTCTCCAGCTCGTTGGGGATCTTCACCACCGCCGACAGAAAGATCACCGTGCGGTACACGCCGTCGTCGCCGAAGTGGTGAATCAGATCGCGCACGCGCCGCGCCACCATCGGGTCGTTCAAGTAGGGATGGAAGTCGCGCAGGACGATCACTGCGTTGCGGTTGAGGCCATTGGCGATCCAGTCCATCGCTCGGATCGGATCCTTGATGTCGCCAGGTACGTCGAGAGCGTTGGAATGGAAGCCCTCCGAGCACGACCACGAGATGTATGCGCGCGTCTTCCAGTTGGTGACGTCCCAACGCTTCTTCAGCCCGGGGCTGTGGTCAAGGTCGGCGAGCTCGTGCAACCAACGCTCGACCCGTGCCTCCTCGGCCGACGCGACGTAGACCAGCTTGTACTGCGCCCGGATGAGATAGTGTAGCTCGTCGACCGCCCTGGGAATTGGCCGATCCGCCGCTGCCCGAGCGGCATCTTCAAGGGCCGTTGCGCTAGTCGAAAGCTGACTCATTCGTCCTCTCCCCCGCCGAGCGCGCCGACCTGACCGTGCAACTCACGGGCCATTCGTTCCTGCTCGTTGAGATCCTGATACAGCACCACGGCGATGTCGTTTAGCAGGTCGATCGCTTCGCCTGCCTCGGCATCAGTCGTCTCCATCTTCTCGATCTGGCTGGCGTAGCGCCGGATCAAGCGGGCGTTGGAGCGCGCCGCGGCGGCAGCGTCAACCAGCGCCTCGAGCTCCTCGATGAAGCCGGGGTCAAGCACCGGCCCGGCCTTGGCGGGCCGCGCCTCGACCTCCCTCAACTCGCGGATCTGCGTCTCGGTCTGCGCCAGCTTGGTCTCAAGCGAGTCGTTCTTCCGCTGCAGGATGACCACGTCGGCCTCAAGTCGAGCAACGCCCTCGCTGCCACTTTGTGCAGCCTCGAACTTCAGTTCGGCCTTGGCCAGATCCTTCTGGGTCACCGCCAGGTCTTCGCGGAGACGCTCGACCTCCCGGGCTTTCGCCTTGAAGTCAGGATGATCGCTCACATCCTCAAGTTGTGCCGGCTTGCGGTCGGCGGCCTCGCGGACCTCCACTACCTCGCCGCGCAGGCTCTCCACCTCTTTGGTCTGCTTCTGCAGCCGGTCATTGAGCTCGTCCACCCGGCGCGTCGCGTTGTGGTAGTCCTCAAGCAACTGGCGCTTCTCGTGCTCCAGGTCGCTGATGCCCACACCCATGCGGACCTGACGGATCTCGATGTCCTTGTCGCGCAAGTCCATCCGCAGCTGCTCGATGAGTGACTCCTTCTCTTCGATCACCTCTTGGAGCAGGTTCACCTTGCGCTCAAGCCGATCGACATCACCGCCTTCGCGATTGAAATTCGACTGAAGCGACTCCATCTCGTCGCGCTGGCTGCGCAATTCGTACTCAAGCAAGTCCAGTTGTCGCTGCAACTCCTCTATCTGACGATCCTTTTGAGTAAGCCGGACCTTCAGCCCCGAGAGTTGTTCGGTGGCGTCACCGGCCTTTTCACGCGACCCGGTCAGCTCGTTCTCAAGCTCCGTCACGCGGCGTTCTGCCTCAAACGCCTCGTCTTCACGTTGGCGCAGCTCATCACGCGTCTCCTCGAGGGAGCGGCTGATGACCTGATTCTGCTCCTTGAGCTTGACGTACTTGTCCGATAGCCCGTCGAGCTCGACGGAGTAACGCATCGCCCGGCTCTCGTTCTGCTTGATCGCCCCCTCGGCCTGCGTGGCCCTCGCCTCGGCGTCTCCGAGAGCGGCCTCAAGGGCCGCGACCTTGCGGCGCAGCTCGCCGGATGCTTTGGCGCTTCCCGCGCCGTCGGCGGTGCTGGCTGACTCAGGTGGGATCTCGACAACACGGCTCTGACCAGTTTGTGAGTGCGCACGCGACGGGACTGGCTTCTCGACCGGAGGCGCCGGAGCGGGCTTCCTTCGCTCAGCGGGCGCGCGTGGCGCCGCGCCCTTCGGCGGCGGTGCCGGCGCAGCAGACCGCGCCGC
>CALGHC010000255.1 GCA_937915965.1 uncultured Myxococcales bacterium | reverse complement strand
GCCGCCCATGATCTGCTCGACCTGTGCGTCCTGCAGCGCACCTCGGTAGACCTCAGCGGCCGCGTCCCAGGCGCCGTCGCCCTCCAGCGCCTGGGCGAGCAGGAAGATCGCGTCGCGGGCGTCGCGGCTGCCGCGTGTTCGGGCGGTCGCGTCGCGGAAGCGGTCGGCCGCCTCGGCGTAGCGTTTCAAGCGCAGCAGGCACAGACCCGCGTTGAATTGGGTCGCGCCAAGCCGGTCGTCGTCGGGAAACTCCAGGACCAAGATGTCGAACCACGCCACAGCCTCAGCAAACTGGCCGGCCTTCATCTCTGCGGTTGCGTCGGCGTTGATCGCGTCAAACTCGCGGATGTACGCCCGCGGCCCGGCTGGGCCAGGGCGGGATTTGATCACCACCTCGTCGAGTTGAATGACGGGTCCAGTGTGACCGCCGCAGCCCGCGCCCAGACCCAGCCACGCGAGCGCTGTCGCGCCAAGCCAGGCGCGCGGGCTTCTCGTCGCGGCTCGGTCGGTGGTGGGCGCGCCGATGTCCATCGGACGATTTGACCCACAAAGGGCCTGCGCGGTCAAACAGACGCCAAAAACCCTGAACCCCTCGCATCGACGGCCTGAGCCGCATCCGCGAGGGGTTCAGGGCGATCCCCAGCAACAGACAAAGCAGGAGTCGTGCCAGCGCCGCCACGGTCCTGCGGGATCAGCCAACAACAACCCAAAAAGAAAGACGAATGGTGGTGGCGGCCGCGATCTCGATCCGCATCGGCCGCAGATGCCGGACCACCCGCGTGACGATCTTTGTTGGTTCGCGCGACGGTTTTTGTCAGGGCCGGCGTTCTGCTGACGAAATCCGTCAGCCGACTGCCGGCGCATCGAGACGTGCCTGGATCTGGCCCGCGAGCTCGCCGACGGGGAGCCGATCCTGGCTGCTTGCCTCGAGATCGCGCAGCACCGCGACCCCCTCGGCGGCTTCGTCGGGTCCCGCGACGATCGCGAAGCGACATCCTCGCTTGCCCGCCCGGCCGAGCTGTTTGCCGAGCTTGCCGCCGTTCGTGTGCACCTCGACCCGCAACCCGGCGCGCCGCAATGTCTGGGCCAATCGCAGCGCGGCCGCTGCGTAGTCCTCGGCGAAGACCGTGACGTAGACCTGTGCCCCTGACGGGCCGCCCGGCACCCGCTCGAGCTCGTTCAGGGCGGCCAACAGCCGGTCGAGGCCGACGCTGATGCCGACGGCCGGCACGTCCTCTTTCGAGAACATGCCGATCAGGCTGTCGTAGCGACCACCGCTCATGACCGCACCCATCGAAGCGACTCGTGGATCGGTCAGGCGGGTCTCGTAGATGATCCCCGTGTAGTAATCGAGGCCGCGGGCGATCGTCGGGTCGAAGACCACGGTGTCACCGAAGCCCGCCGCCTCGACGAGGTCGAGCACGTCGGTCAGGCGCTCGAACGCCGCGTCGTGGCGCTCGGCCGCTGCCGGATCGAGGCTGGCGGCGACCAGCGCGCGCACCGCCTCGACCGACCGAGTCACGCCGCCGTCAAAGTGATCCAGGACGGCGATTGCCACCTCAGGAGTCACTCCATCGACGCGGCCAAGCTCGGCCTTCACGCTGGCGTTGCCGATCTTGTCGAGCTTGTCGAGCGCGCGAACGCAGCCCAGCTGCGACGCCTCGTCACGCACACCGGCGGCCTCGAGCAGAGCGAAGAGCACCTGGCGGTGGTTGAGGTGCAGCTGTGCACCGTCAAGCCCGAGCGCCTGGAGCACCCCGAGCCCGGTGACGAGGATCTCGGCGTCGGCGAGAGCCGACTGCGAACCGACGATGTCGGCGTCGCACTGCATGAACTCGCGGAATCGACCCCGTTGAGGCTTGTCTGCGCGCCAGACCGGAGCGACATGGTAGCGACGCAGCGGCAACTGCAGTTCACCGCGATGCTGGCCGACGAGGCGCGCCAAAGGCACCGTGAGATCGTAACGCAGGGCCACATCCCGGTCGCCGTGGTCCTTGAATTGATACAGAAGCTTGTCGCCCTCTTCGCCGTACTTGCCGGCGAGGATCTCTGCGTACTCCAGCGCGGGCGTGTCGATCGGCACGAAGCCGTGGCGCGCGAAGGCGTCCTCAATCGCGCGGATCATCGCCTGACGCGGCGCCATGTCCGCGGGCAGATAGTCGCGGAAGCCCTTGAGCGTGCGGGGGGTGATCGTCGTGGCCATGGGTGTTCTCGTTGGTGGCGCGGTGGTGGCCGTGGCGGCTGGTTCGGCTGGTGCGGCTGGTTTGGCTGGTACGGCCGGTTCCGCTCGTTCCGCCCCACCGTTGGACTGGCGGGGCGAATAGCGCGGCCCGTTGGCGCACGTCAACCGGGGTCGGCCGTCTTGGTCGTGGGTTCGGTCGAGTCACTGGTTTGGCGCAGCGATGTCGCCACCAGACCGGCGTAGACACCGCCAGCGGCCATCAAGGTCTCGTGGTCGCCCTGCTCGGCGATCCGACCGTCGTTCAAGACGATGATGCGGTCGGCCTTGCGGATGGTGGCGAGGCGGTGGGCCACGACCACCGCCGTGCGTCCCTGAAAGACGCGGTCGAGCGCCTGCTGCAGCTTCTTCTCTGTGAGCGGGTCGATGCTCGCGGTGGCCTCGTCCAGGACGACGATCGGCGGGTCATGGGCGAGGACGCGCGCGATGGACAGGAGCTGACGCTCGCCCGCGGAGAGGTTGGCGCCCCGCTCGCAGAGACGGGCGTCGAGGCCGCCCAACGCCTCGACGCGATCGAGGATCTGCGCGTCGGCCAGCGCGGCGTGCGCGCAGGCCGCGTCGACCCCCTCACGGCCTAGCGCGAGGTTGTCGAAGACGCTGCCGGCGAAGAGCAGCACGTCCTGGTGGACCATGCCCACCGTGCGTCGCAGCGCGCCAAGCTGCCAGCGCTCGAGGGGCACCCCGTCGATCGCGATGCTGCCCTCCGGCGCCGCGTACATTCGGCAAAGCAGCTTGGCCAGCGTC
>CALGHC010000254.1 GCA_937915965.1 uncultured Myxococcales bacterium | reverse complement strand
GCGCCGTCGAGGGACGTCTCCGCCACCCGTCGCCCGACCGCGTCGATGAACACGCTCACCCCGGTGTTGGTCGACCGTACCAGCCAGCGACGGTGCTCGACGGTGCGCAACTGGGCGAGCTGCAGGTGGTGATACGGCTCGGCCGTCTGGCCGAACCAGGCGTCGTTGGTCATGTTGATGAAGACGTCGGGTTGGTGAACGGCCACCTTCAGGACGTAGCGCGGCAGCAGGTCTTCGTAGCAGATCAGCACCCCGATTCGGGCGTCGCCGAGCTCCAGGGGGGCCGTCCTTGTGCCGCTTTGGAAGCGAGACGCCTCGGGCAGCATCTTGTACAGCTCTGGAAACCGCTCGCCAAACGGGATGAACTCCCCAAAGATCAGGAGGTAACGTTTGTCGTAGAAGCCAAGCACCTCGCCGCGGCCGTCGATCATCAGCGCGCTGTTGAAGCACGACGTGCAGGCCGAGTTCCTCCGCGGAAGCACGCCGCCATGGCTCATCGCACCAAAGAGCAGGGGCGTCGAGAAGCCGCGCCTTGGTGTGGATCGGTCCGCTTCGTTGACTCCGGAGTCGGCGCGGACGTTGGCGGGGAACTCCAACGAGGCATCAGGCAAGGGCGCACTTGCGGGCACGATACGGCGGGCGTTGCGGGGCACCAGGAAGCTGGCGCTGGCCTGGAAACCGACCGCGGCCGTCAGCTCGCTGGAGGTGCCGGTGTTGCGCTCGGCAAACGGTCCCGCCGAGCTTGGAGCGAGAAAGGCTCTGCCGCCGCGGCCGAGCAGCAGGACGCGGCCCTCGGCGTCGACCGCGCCGCCGAGCAGGTCGATGCGCTCGGGAAAGGCGACAGGCTGCCACGCACCCACGCGAGCGCGCCGGTACAGCGCGCCAGCTGCACCGGCGGCCCACACATCGCCGCCCTGGCCGAAGAAGACGGCGTAGAGATCCGCCTCGCCCAGCTTGCCCGCGCTCCAGCGCACTCCGTCGCTCTGCAGGACCGTCCCGGTGGCCCCCACGGCGACCATGAGACCACCGTTGGGGTCACCGGCGATCGCCCACAAGTCCTTGGCTGTCTGCGTCGCTGCCTCTTGAACCGAGTGGCCGAGGACCGCCAGGGTCTTGCCGTCGCGGCCGACCAGCAGCGCCCGACCGGCGCCGTTGCCAGCCGCGGCGGTGATGTCGATCCCCTGTGGCAGCGGCACCAACGCCGGGATCTCGATGAGCGTCGGTATCACCGTGGTGAGCGCGCCGGCGGCAGGTTCGTCGTTGTCGTTGTCGTTGTCGTTCTCGACGGCGTCGGCGACGGGCTCGCCGTCACCGTCCGCTGCCGGAAACGCGTCCGCCTCAGCCGCGTCGGCGGTCGCTTCGTCTTCGTCCACGCCCCACACGAGGCTCCAGACTCGGCCGCTGCGGGAGGCGATCAGGCCCGGTCGCAAACGACCGAAGACGTCGCCGGGCCATGCGACCGTCGCCACGGCCGTCTCGCCGGCTGGCAGATCCGCGTGCCAGGCTCCGGTCGGAGTCACCGTCCAGATCCTGCTGCCGCCTTCGACCACGCGCCAGACGTCGCCGCGCGGGCTGCTCGCCGCGGTCAGCAGACGCGGCCCGCCGTCGAGTCCGAGCTGTGCGCGGGCGACCGGGTCGAAGCTGCCGCCGTGTTCGCGAAGCATGGTGCCGCCATCACCGACCACCAGGAAGCCGTCCGAGGTCGCAACGACGGGGATGGTGCCGTAGGGCATGAAGGCGCTCTCGGGCCAGACAATCAGCTCGGCCCCGCGGGCCTCGAGCTGCGCGCTCATGCGCTGGTGCAGCATCAAGTTGTTGCGCAAGGTCTCGGCGCGCTGCTCGCCGTCGAGATGGCGGGCTTCCTTCTCCCAGATGCCGATGTCGCCTTCGACCAGACCGACGCGCAGCTTCGTGGCCGCGGTCTGGGCGGCCTCGACCTGTGGGATGCGCAGCGCGCCATAACCCGCAGTCAGCGCGATCGCGGCGGCCGTCGCGCCGATGAACCGCCACGACGGCGCTCGGCGCGCCAGCGCAGCGATGGCGAGCTCACCCAGCGCGGCGTTGCTCGCGTACAGGACCGCCGAAATCACCGATACGCCGCCGAGATCGGCGATCTGGATCATCAGCGTCTCGCTGGTGATGCCGTTGCCCATGTGCCAGGGAAAGATCATCGGCACGACCGCTTCGCCGAGCCACAGACCGAGGAACGCCGCCCGACCCGACGGTACGCCAAGGCCGACCAGCCATCGCCAGACCGCCATCCCGATCGCCATCGCGAGGCCCTGCGTGACCGCCTGCAGCAACAGCAGGGCCCAGGCGACAGGACCCGGCAAGTGGCCGAAGTCCTGCAGCATCCCTGTCATCCAGTGGAAGCCGCCAAAATTGGTGACCGTGCCGGCGAGCAGACCCAGTCCGAAGCCCTGGCGGACGTTCGCCCGGTGGCCCGCGACCAGCAACGGCACGAGCGCGAACCAGCAAAGCAGGTCGTGGTTCCAATTTGGAAAAGAGGCGAAGACCAGCACGCCTGACGCGACAGCGAGCGCCCAGGCTGCCGGGCGCCGGCCGAGCAACGCGCTCATGGCGCAGTTCCAGCCGCAGCCGGCGGCGGCGGCTCGAACATCGGCTCGGGCACCTTGGGCATCCAAGGCGGCTCATCGTAGTGCTTGGGCTTGGGTGTCGCCTGGACAATCAGCGGCCGGACCAGACGCAGCGCTCGCTTGGGGTCAGGGAAGCGGCGGGCAAGCTCCTGGAGTTGGTGGTCCAGTTTGCGCGAGCGGCTGCCGCTCGCTTCAAAGAAAGCCTTCGCGTCAGCCTCCGAGAGTGTCGCGATCAACGCCTCGCCGTCGGTGCGCAGCTGGGCGATGTCCGAGCCGTGCTTGGCCCGATACTGCATCGCGCGGTCGAGCAGGGCGCGCTCGTCGCCTGCTGACTCCTCGAGCATGTCGATGGCGGCCTGCAGGTGGACGAGGGAGCGGTCGACCAGACGTTCGCCGGGCGACTTCGCGCAGCCGCTGGCGACGACGACCAGGGCGCCCATGACGAGCGCGAAGCGCGCGCAATCGCCCAGCCGAACACCCAAGGCACGCCGGACGCTCGCGATGCGCCTGCCTCGCGTCCGTCGACCTGCTCTTCGGCGCTGCATGGCGTCAGCCCGTGTTCGAATGGTGAATCCGAGTTCCGATTGAGATTGCGGTGCGAAAGGGGGGACTTGAACCCCCACGTCCGTGAAGACACTAGAACCTGAATCTAGCGCGTCTACCAATT
>CALGHC010000253.1 GCA_937915965.1 uncultured Myxococcales bacterium | reverse complement strand
CGCGCTCCTGGCGACCGCGGCGGGCGGCTGCGCCTCCACCGCCAACGACGCAGCACACCGCGGCCCGGCCAAGGGCCACATTGCTACAATGGCGGCTCAATCGACAGCGCCCACCCAGGTCGCCGAGCCGCCATCCGCGGCCGTCGAGCCCGCGCCGGCCATCGTCGCTCCGGTCGGACCACGCACCATCTCGATCGCGGCCGCGGCGCTGCCACCGACCCGTCTGCCCGAGCCGCTCGCGTCGCGCGTCGCCCGGCTCCGGCTCGCCCTGCGCGATGGTTCGGTGGCGCTGCCTCTCCACGACGAGGCAGACGCTGGTCCGGCCGAAGGCGCCGTCGCGGATGTGACCGCTCCTGCCGAGCGCCTCGCTGTGGCGCCGGTCGAGCGCATCGTCCTGGTCCCCGGCCGACTCGATCGTCTCCTCGAGGCCGTCTATCTCCACGGCGTTCTCGCCGACGCCGATGAGATCGCCCTGACCGGCCGCCGCCTGTGCGGTATGGCTGACGGCGACGCCGCCGCAGCGCGCTGCTGGGTCGACGCCCTGGTCTGGGCGCAGGATCGAATCGTCGACGGCGCCCGCCTCGGTGCCGCGTCCCAGAAGCCCCCGCCCGCGCGCCGCATCAACGAGAAGGCGGACCGGCTGGCGGCACGGCTCGCCTCTGAACGCCGCGATCGGCGCGCCCTCGTTCAAGTCGCAGCGGCCCTCGCTGAGCCGGAACGGCCGATACACGCCGTGGTCGAAGCCTGGCTCGCCGAACAGGGTACCGGTCGCTTCCCTGGCTACACCGGGCTGGTCGCCGGTCTCGCGGCGTATCGTCGCCTCGCCGATGCAGAAGCGCCTGCCGTCGCAGCGGACTTTCCGATCGCTACCGAGAAGGCCTGGCGGGCCCGCGCCGAACGCCGCAACTTCCTCGCTCGGCTGACCTCCGTCCACCGCGAAGCACTGCGGGTGCGACTGTGCTTCGAGGGCTACTGCGCCCCCGTCGACCAGGCCGGGGCGACCGAGGTCGACGCCCAAAGTTCGCCGCCGGCAATCGGCAAGCGTCGCATCAAGACCCAGGTCGAACCGCTCGACGCGGCGCTCGAAGGGGCGCTGAAGCTGTGGCAAGGCGATCGTGGCCTGCGTGTTTCCGGTGTGGTCGATCGCGGCACGCTGGCGAGTCTGCGTGTGCCGATGGTTGACCGCGTCCAGCAGATTCGACTGGCGCTTCAGCGCATGCGCGACACGGATCTGATCGGCGACGCCGACATGTTGATCGCCAATGTGCCGGCATATCGGCTTGAGATCTGGCGCGGTGGCAGGCTCGACAGGGAGCACCGCACCCAGGTCGGCAAAGGCTGGAAGCGTCGCCGTGGTGGCCGCGTGCCAGCGATGCGGACCCCGCTATTGAGCGACACGCTGCGATACCTGGTGCTCAACCCCGAGTGGACAGTGCCCAGCTCGATCCGCCGCGAGTACAGCCCGAAGATTCGCAACGACCCGACCTGGCTTGATCGCCACGGCTTCGAGCTGCGCCAGCACGCCAACGGCGGAGACGTCCTGGTCATGAAGCCCGGCAGCGCCAATCTGCTGGGCCGGGTCAAGTTCCTCTTCCCCAATGACCACCTGGTCTATTTGCACGACACCCCCGCGCAGTGGGCGTTCTCGCCGCCTCGGCGCTTGATGAGCCACGGCTGCGTCCGGGTCCAGGACGCCGAGGAGATGGCGCGCTACCTGCTCGCCGTGGACGAGGGTCGGCCTTGGTCAGAGAGACGCTGGCAAAAGGAGATGGCATCCGGCAAGCAGACTTGGAAGCGCCTCAACACGGCCCTCGACATTCACATCGTCTACTGGACCGCCGACGTGTCGCCCGAGGGAAGGGTGCGCCTCTACGCCGACCCCTATCGCCTCGACGAACCCGAGCGTCGACAGCTTCATGAAGTTGCGGCCCAACGCCTGCGCGACGAACCCGCTAGTCGGGTCGCGCGTATCCCGGCGGGTCCGGGCGCCCTCGCGGTGCCGCCGATTGCCGGCGCCGCGCCCGATCAAGCCGCACGCTAGCTCCGGCCATCGCGAGCGGATCGACACGGCGAAGCCGCGTCGCCGCTGCTTCGCCGTGTCGTCGCCGCTTCGCCGCGTCGCCGCTGCTTCGCCGTGTCGTCGCCGCTTCGCCGCGTCGTCGCTGTTTCGCCGTGTTGTCGCTGTTAGTCGCCGACCATCTCGCTGGCATCCGCGTCGTCGTCGTCGGTCGCCGTGGCGTCCTGCGCCAGGCCGGCGTCGTCTTCGTCGGAGCTCGCCGCGTCGCTTGCGCCAGGGTCGAGCGCGTCAGCGCTAGCCCCACCGCCGGAGAAGGAATCTGCCCCGCCGCCACCCTGGGATCCGTCTGCCGCGCTTCCGTAGTCGTTCGGACTCTCGCCGCCAGGGGCGATCGTCTCGGGCGTTGGCACCGGGTTGACCACGCACGCCGTCGTTGCCATCCCGAGGAGGAGGATCACCAGCCAGCCGTGCAATGAGCGCCCGGCACACGATGATCGCCCGGCACGCGATGATCGCCCGGCACACGATGATCGCCCGGCAGGCGATGATCGCCCGGCAGGCGATGATCGCCCGGCACACGATGAACGTCCGGTCGACGCGATCGTCTTCATGGCGCCCGCCCTCCGTCTGCCCCAACGCGACCGCCGTCGCCTGAGCCGGCACCACCATCACCCGAGGCGTCCGACTCCGTCACGTTGACCGGTGGCGCCACTGCGTCGCTGTCTCCGTCGACGGCGCCGTTTGGCTCGCCATTCGCGTCCCCACCGCCGCCACCGGTCGTGCCGCGGTTGCCATCGTTGTCGCCCTGGCCCTTGTTGGGGGGCGCCGTCTCGTCATAGGGCGTCGGCACCGGGTTGACCACGCAGCCCGACACGCTGGCCAGGCAGAGCACGGCGAGCGCGACGAGCGAACGTCGAAGCGCGGCAAAATGGAATTCCCAGTGAGTACGATTCATGATGTGCCGACTCCCTGCCTGCAATTGTGCAAGGCGCGTGCCGTTCGCGCAACGACCGCCCGCTGCCCGCCAAGATCGAGACCAGCGCACCGTTCATGTCCCGCCGTGTCGTCTCCGCCCTCGCCGGCGAGACTGTTGAGTCATTCAACGCATGTTGATAGCCTCCACGGCGACTAGCCAAGTTGGGTGCTCCCGCCGGGGATGGCGCGTGGGCACGCCAGCCCCGACGCCGAGGGGACCCAGCCTCGACGCCGACGGGACCCAGCCTCGACGCCGACGGGACCCAGCCTCGACGCCGAGGGGACCCAGCCGCCCACGCCAGGAGCGCCCACGCCAGGAGCGCCCACGTTGCGAGACAGAGTCGGGCGCGCCAACGGTCCTTGGTCTCGACTCGACGGCAACCGGTCATCCCCGCGATCTCACTCGTTCTCGATGCGAGGGATTCATGAGCAAAGGGACAGCAGACAAGACGCCACGAGGGCCTCGCTTTGGCGCATTGGTCGGGGTCGAGAGGCTCGCCCTTGGCGGTGGCGGCGAGGTCTGGCTGGCCGCCACCGCCGAGGGCGGAGAACCCGATCGCATCATCAAGGTCACGCCGGCGGGAGACGCCGAGCTTGCCGCCGCGCTTCGTCGCGAGTGGCACGCCCTCCTCGACGCCGCCTGTACCGCGTTGCCGACGCCAATCGACTGGTACGAACCGGTCGACGGCGGCCCCGCTGCGCTAGTGCTCGATCGTCGCCCGGGTGTCGAGCTGGGCGCCGCCCTCGCGGGTGCATCTCCGGAGCGGGTGGCCGGTGTCGTCGAGCAGGCCCTCAGCGCGCTGGGAAGCCTACACGCCCACGGCCTCGTTCATGGAGACCTGCATCCGGGCAACCTGCTCGTCTCTGACGACGGCGCCGTGTCCTTGATCGACCTTGGTCTGGCTCAACCGCCGGGTTCGGCGGCGCCGTGGGGGCCCGGCATGCCGGCCTTCGCCGCGCCCGACCGGTTGCGCGGGGCCGGCGTCGATCCCCGCGACGACCTCTTCTCGCTGGCGATGTCGATTTGGCAGGCGTGGGGATTGGCTGTTCCCTTCGCCGACTACCCTGCTGTTCTTCCCGCGGGCGAGCGTCCGCCGGTACCAGCGACGTGCCCGGATCGCGATCTGGCCGAGGTGCTCTCTGGATGGTTGCATCCGGATCGGTCTTTGCGGCCGGCTCACGCCGAGCTGGCGCTGCGCGAGTGGCGAGGTCGCGCCGGCTTCGCCGGCGAAAGCGGGCTTGCCGGTCTGGCTGGTCTGGCAGAGCGACCGTGGCGTTGGGGGCGGTGGCCTGGCGTGCCGTCTCTCGACGATCTGCGCCGCGAGGCGGCACCGGACGTGGGTCCTGCGGGTCCTTCCGGTCCTTCTGGTCCTTTGACTCCCACTTGGGTGATCGGTCCGTCGGGTAGCGGTCGCAGCGGCTTGCTCGCGTGCATCGGCGAGCGCGCCCGCGCGGCCGGCACGCCAGCTGTGTGGCTGCGCGCGGTCGCTGGCAGGGATCTCGACCCCCTCGGACTCGCCATCCTCGACGCCGCACGCCTGCGGCCAGGCGCGACCGATTTGCGCCGCCTCGCAGCCGAATGTGATGGCGGCAACGCGCCGTGGCGCACCGCATGGCACCGCCACGCGGCCACCGCCGGCGCTCTGGGACAGTCGGGCGGGGCCACGCGCGCCGCCCTCGATCAGGCCTTGACGACGATGCTTCGCGGCCTCGGTCGCGGTGCCGTCGT
>CALGHC010000252.1 GCA_937915965.1 uncultured Myxococcales bacterium | reverse complement strand
ACGCCGGCTGCCACCGGCGCCCGCTGCGGCGCCTTGGTCAGCTTGGCGCGAGGCTTCGCCGCGGACTCGGCCAGGCTCGGCGCCAGAACCGTCTCGGCCGGCCCGTCGTCGTCGTCGTCGACGTGCGCCAGCTCCGGGACGTCGCCCGCTCTCACCCAGCCCGCGAGGCCTTGGCGCCAGACCACATCGTCTTCGGTCAGGTCGCCAGCGGCGATCATCACCGTCAATCCCGTCGTCGTAACTGGGCCGCCACGCTGGCCATTGAGCATGTAGAACCAATCGTTCGCAGCCATACGTTCCTCCTGATGGTCGTCGCGTGATGCCTGCCAGCGCATGGTTCGGCTGATTCGTCGAGGCCGCGTCATGGTCTTCGATGACGCCAACGATTTCAAGACCGTGCTCGTCGCGCCGCCGGCCGAGAATCACCTTGTCGCTTTGCAGTGACGGCCCGATAGCGCCACCGATGACGGGTCCTTGCTTGCCAGGGCGTGTGTCGCGATGTAGGTCTGCGTTCCTGCTCCGCCTCCGGCTGCCGTGAAAGCGCCGGGGCACGAGCCGCCCCTCCCCCAATGGCATGGGGCCGGTCGAAGAACCGGTGCCCGAATCAAGGAGCGAAGCCATGCGCTTCGAGAACGTCTCTATTGCCGCAGTCGCGCACGTCGACGCGCCGCACCGGATCACCTCGGCCGCGATCGCCGACCGCCTGATGCCGACCCTGAGCCGGCTCAAGATCCGGCCCGAGCTGCTTGAGAAGCTCTCGGGGATCGTCGCGCGGCGCTTCTGGGATGAGGGTGTGCAGCCCTCCCAGGTGGCCAGCGACGCCGCCCGCGTTGCGATCGAGCGCAGCGGCGTCGACCCCGCCGAGATCGGTGTGATCGTCAGCACGTCGGTGTGCAAGGACTTCATCGAGCCCTCGGTCGCCTGCATGGTGCACCGCAACCTGGGCCTGGGCGCCAACTGCCTGAACTTCGACGTCGGCAACGCCTGCCTCGCCTTCATGAACGGCATGGACGTGGTCGGCAACATGATCGAGCGCGGCCAGGTCCGCCACGCCCTCGTAGTCGACGGCGAAGGCAGCCGCACGGTCACCGAAGCGACCGTCGCCCGGCTGCTGGATCCCGCCACCGACGAGCGCGCGTTCCGTGACCAGTTCGCCGCCCTCACCCTCGGATCCGGCGCAGCGGCGATGGTATTGAGCCGCGCCGATCTCAGCGATGCCGGCCACCGCTACCTCGGTGGTGTATCCCTCGCCGCGACCCAGCACGCCGACCTGTGTCAGGGCCAGCCGGACTACATGAAGACCGACACCCGCAATCTGCTGGTCGCCGGCTTGACCCTCGCAGGGCAGACCTGGCAGCTGGGACGCGAGACCTTGAACTGGCGAACTGAGGAGTTCGACGAGTTCGTGTTGCATCAGGTCAGCAAGGTCCACACCGAGAACCTGGTCGCCACGCTGGGTCTGGACCTCGCCAAGGCACACACCATCTATGGCGAGTTTGGCAACATCGGCCCGGCGTCCGTTCCGATCACCTTGAGCAAGGCCGTCGAGCTGGGGCGGATCCGCGCAGGTTCTCGGGTCGCGCTGATGGGCATCGGCTCGGGGCTGAACTGTTCCATGGCCGAGATCGTGTGGTAGGTCAGGGCATGTCGCTTTTCAAGAACGTCTACCCTTTTGACGGCCACTACCTCGACCGCGACGGCATGAGGCTGCACTACCTTGATGAAGGGCCGCACGGTCTGGACGAAGGGCCGCACGGTCTGGACGAAGGGCCGCAGGGTGGCGTGGCCCTCGGCGAAGCACGGCTCGACGAGGCGCTGCATCCGACGCCGGTCGTCATGGTGCACGGCAACCCGTCGTGGTCGATCTACTACCGCAACCTGGTGATTGCCCTGCGCAGCGGGCGCCGCTGCATCGTGCCCGACCACATTGGCTGCGGCTTGTCGGACAAGCCTTCCGACGAACGCTACAAGTATACCTTGCAGAGCCGGGTCGACGATCTCGACGCCCTCATCGCCCACACCGTCCCCGAGGGCAAACTCAGCCTGGTGGTGCACGACTGGGGCGGGATGATCGGCATGGCGTGGGCGACCGCGCACCCGGACCGAGTCGACCGCTTGGTGATCCTCAACACCGCCGCCTTCCACAACCCGCGCGGCACCAAGGTGCCATTCCCGTTGTGGCTGGCGCGCAATACCGGGATCGGCAGCCTCCTGGTGCGCCACTTCAACGCCTTCGCTCGCGGCGCCGCCCGGTTCGGTGTGCGCCGCCCGCTGAGCGCCGAAGTGCGCAGCGCCTATCTGGCCCCCTACGACACGCCCGACCACCGCATCGCCACCCTGCGCTTCGTGCAGGACGTCCCTTTGCAGCCCGACGATCCCGCCTGGGCCGTGGTCAGCCGGACCGATGAGGGGCTGGCCCTGCTGGCCGACAAGCCGACGCTGATTTGCTGGGGTATGCGCGACTTTGTCTTCGATCGGGCCTTCCTTGAGGTCTGGCGAGAGCGCGTGCCGGCGGCCCAGGTCCACGAGTTCGAGGACGGCGGCCACTACGTTCTCGAGGACGAGAGCGAGCGCATCGTGCCGCTGGTGCAGGCGTTCCTGGCGGCCGGCGGAGCCGGCTCGTAGAATGGATCAGACCTGCAATATCGCCGGGTTCCTTGGCGACATGGCGAAGCGTGACCCGCACGGTCCGGCTATCTTTGCGCCCGTTGGTCGCGACCGCCACGGCCACACCCGCTACGTGCACCACACGCGTTTGCAGCTGGATCAGCGCAGCGATCGAATCGCCCGCGGCCTGATCGCGGCCGGGGTCGGCAGAGGCACCCGGGTGGCCGTGATGGTCCGCCCCGGGCTGGAGCTCTTCGCCTTGACCTTCGGCCTCTTCAAGGCCGGCGCCGTGCCGGTGATGATCGACCCGGGCATCGGCCGCAAGAACCTCGGCGTGTGTCTCGACGAGGCCGAGCCCGAGGCGTTCATCGGCATCCCGCCTGCCCACCTGGCCCGCGCCATCTTGGGGTGGGGACGCCGGACCGTGCGCAGGCTGATCACTGTGGGTCCGCGCATACTGTGGGGGGGCTGGACCCTCGCCGAGATCGAGAAGATGGGCGCGGCACCGGGAGATTGGCAGATCGCCGACACGGCCGCAGGCGACGTCGCCGCGATCCTCTTCACCAGCGGCGCCACCGGCGTGCCCAAGGGCGTGGTCTACACCCACGGCACGTTCGTGGCCCAGGTCGAGCTGATACGCGAGGCCTTTGCGATCGAGCCCGGCGAGATCGATCTGCCGACCTTCCCGCTGTTCGCGCTCTTCGACCCCGCGCTCGGCATGACGACGATCTTGCCGGAGATGGACTTCACCCGCCCCGCCCAGGTCGATCCGCAGCGGATCCTGGCGGCGGTCGAGGCGTTCGGCGTGACCAACATGTTCGGCTCGCCGGCCCTGCTCGACACGGTGGGCCGCTGGGGAGCCGAGCGCGGCGTGCGCATGCCGACCCTGCGCAGGGTCATCTCGGCGGGTGCGCCGGTGCCGGCCGTCGTGATGGAGCGGTTCCTGGCCATGCTGGAGCCGGGCGCGCGCGTTTGGACCCCTTATGGCGCCACCGAGGCGCTGCCGGTGGCCATCACGCACAGCGACGAGCTGCTTGGCGAGGCCCGAGGGCGCACCGACCGGGGCGCGGGCGTCTGTGTCGGTCTGCCGCTGGACGCCAACGACGTGCGCATCATCGCCATCGACGACGGGCCGATCGCCAACGTGGCAGCGGCACGCGAGCTGCCTGCTGGCGAGATTGGCGAGATCACCGTCACCGGGCCGACCGTCACCCACGCCTACCTCAACCGCCCCGAGTCCACCGCCCTCGCCAAGATCGACGACGGTGGGAGGGTCCGCCACCGGATGGGCGATGTCGGTTGGCTCGACGAGACGGGCCGACTGTGGTTCTGCGGCCGCAAAGGTCACCGGGTTGTGCTGGCCGATCGCACGCTGTTCACCGTGCCGTGCGAGCGGGTCTTCGAGGTGCATGACAAGGTCCGGCGCACGGCCCTGGTCGGGCCGCGTGTGGCCGGCCTCGACGATCCGGTGCCGACGCTGTGCATCGAATGGGAGGCAGGCGTCGCCCGCGAGGAGCGCGATCGGGCCATCGCCGAGCTTGCTGAACTCGGCGCGGGCTTCGCGCACACCCAGCCCATCCAGACGTTCCTGAGCCATCCCGGCTTTCCGGTCGATATTCGCCACAACGCCAAGATCGATCGGCCGCAGCTCGCTGAATGGGCGGCTCGGCAGCCCGCAGTCAAGGCCCGCGCCGCCGCCGCGCGGCGCGCCGCGGGAGGGGCGGCATGAGCGCGGATGTGGTGAGTGCGGATGTGGCGAGTGCGGATGTGGCGCCGGCTTCGGGCGACGACGAATTGGCCAGGCAGCGCCCCGTGCTGGTCACCGGCGGCGGCGGCTTCCTCGGTGGCGCGCTGGTCGACGCGCTGCTGGCGCGCGGCCTGAGGGTGCGCAGCTTCGCGCGCGGCGCCTACCCGGGGCTGACGGCCAAGGGCGTCGACGTTCTCCGCGGCGACCTCGCTGACGCCGACGCGGTGTCGGAGGCGGCGGTCGGCTGCAGCGCCGTCTTCCACGTCGCCGCCAAGGCCGGGATCTGGGGCAGGGCAGCCGACTTTCACGCCGCCAACGTCGTCGGCACGGCCCACGTCATCGCTGCTTGCCGCAGCCACGGAATCGGTCGCTTGATCTACACCAGCACGCCCAGCGTGGTGCAGACCAGCGCCGCGATCGAGGGCGGCGACGAGAGCCTGGCCTACGCGGACCCACCGCTGACGCACTACGGCCACACCAAGGCCCTCGCCGAGCGGGCGGTGCTCGCCGCGAACGGAGCTGGGCTGTGCACCGTGGCCCTGCGACCGCGCCTGATCTGGGGGCCAGGTGACACCCAACTTCTGCCGCGCATGGTCGCTCGGTCGCGCGCCGGCCGGCTGCGCCGAGTGGGCCCCGTCGACCCCCTCATTGACGCTGTCTACATCGACAACGCCGTTGATGCCCACCTGTTGGCCTACGACCGCCTCGCACCGGAGGCTACATGCGCGGGCAGGGCGTACTTCGTTACCCAGGGCGAGCCCATCGGCATGTATCAGCTGCTCGATGCGATGCTGGCGGCAGTCGGCGAGCCGCCCGTGACGCGGTCCGTGCCACGCTGGCTGGCTCGTGCTGCCGGCACAGTCTTCGAGCCGGTCTGGCGCGCGCTGGGACGCGACGACGACCCGCCGATGACACGTTTTCTGGCCATCCAGCTGTCGACCGCCAACTGGTTCGACATCGGCGCGGCCCGCCGTGACCTCGGCTTCGCTGCGCAGGTCGATACGGCCGAGGGGCTGCGGCGACTGGCGCGGTGGTGGCAGGTCGAGCGCGCGGCGGCCTCGCCGGCGGGAAGTGCACCCGGGCCGGCTGGCTGAGGCCAAACGAGTTGGCTGGCACCTCGTTTGGCCGGCCAGGCCTGGGCCGTTCGACGTGTTGTTCGACGTGTTGGGTGGCACGTCGTCGGCGCTCGTCGTCGGCGCTCAGCCCTCATCGCTGGAACTGGCTCGGCCCTTGCCGTCGCCCGCCTCCCCCGAAATGTCCACGACGGCGGCGAGGTCGGCCAGATCCTGCAACCGCCCGGCAGCGCGTTTGTTGGCGATCAGGTCATCCAACCCGATGAACGGCGTGATGAGGTCACGGCCCACAGGCAGCAGCGCGCGACGCGACCAGGCAGGGGCGAAGTCCACGCCAGAAATGGTGGTCAAGACATCGATCCGTCGCGGCGGAAGGCCCATCATGAAACCATAGTGTGGCGTCGCGAGGTCTGTGGGCTGCAGGTCCGACAGCGCCGCGCCGAAGTTGCACAGGGCGTCGTAGACACGGGCGGCGTTGTCTGCTGTTGGCTCAACCCAGATATCGAGATCCTTCGTCGCCCTCGGGTGGCCATGTGCGCCAACCGCGTAGCCACCGACGATCAGGAATCTGGCCTCAACTGCCAGAAGTTCTTCGATGAGGTCGAGGAAGTCGTCGTTCACCGTCGCCCAATCCCGCCAGGCGGCACGCCTCCTGGCTCAGTGTCCAAACCAACGCGAGGCGCTCCAGGATGGACAGGGGCGCAATCGTCTCGAACGCCGCTTCGGCCCGGGGGCGGGACTCACCAGGACGCAGCACCACGCTGTGCCAGCGTTGACGGTCCTTCTTGCGCGCCGCGCCGTTCATCGTCCGCCTCGTCGGCAGTTGAGGGGGGGCCAGCGAGTCGGCCCGATCCAGAGTCGCAGTCTACCATGGCCCGGCTCGTCCCCCAAAACGCTTGTGTCTGCCGAAGTTTTCGGTTGGCCACGAACGCGGGCAGGCCGAGCGACGTGTTGGGTGGCACCTCGTCAGGCCCCGGCATCGATGTGTGCTTCGTATGTCTCGATCTTGGCAGCGAGGCGCTTGGCGAGGAATGGGCTCGCTTCTCCGAGAGCCTTGAGGATCAAGCGGGCCTCGCCCTGGTACCGCCGGCGTTTGTCGGCCGGCCAGTGGCGCGGAGGTGGGGCGAGATTCGCGATTCGGTCGGCAAGTTTGACCATCCATACCGCGCTCGGTTGCCTACGGATGCGAGCGAGGGAGTCTTCCATCATCAGACGCTTGCGCTCGGTCTTGTCGTGACATCCGGCCGCCGCGTCGTCGCTCTTGCTCAGTGCGAGGACGCCGTCGGCCACGGCCGCCCCGAAGACGGCAACCACGCCGTCGTACGTCACGGCGGTGTCCTCGATGGTGTCGTGCAGGCAAGCGCAGCGCACAGCCAGATCCCCCTCGTTGCCCGGCTCCGCTGCGAGGGCGGCCATGACCTCCTGGGCGACAAGGCCAACGTGGAGGAGATAGGGCAAATCCGTGCCGGGGACCATCTGCGCACAGGCGTTGTGGGCTTCGGCTGCGAAGCGGAACGCTTCGGCGAAGGCGTCTTGGGACCACGGGGCTTTCATGTGAATCTCCGTTGTGCGCAGACGAGCTGGTCTCCGCGGGCGAACTGTTCTCGGCGCCGACCGGCTGTTCATCTCACGCTGGCAGCGGGCAGCGCAACCGGCGGCCGGCTGAGCCTCGACGTGTTGGGTGGCACCTCGTCCACGTGGTCCAGGTCCGTCAACGTGTTGGGTGGCACCTCGTCGCGGCAAAACCCCACGCTGGCGATCCCCGCGGAGCCCGTGTCACGCTACGCAACGAAGCCACCGCCAGTTCATCGGCGCGCCTTCGACGCCCGGACCACCCAGTAGCGACCACCCAGTAGCGACCACCCAGTAGCGACCACCCAGTAGCGACCAAGGACCCAATCGCAAACATGCACACCCCTCGACTCGGTCAGCGCGACCTCTTTCCAGCCCTTGAGGTGGACGTCTACCTCAACCACGCCGCCATCTCGCCGCCCAGCGTGGCCGTCCGCGCCGAGGTGCTGGCTTGCCTGGACGGCTATTCGCGTCAAGGCGTGGCCTGGTTCAGCAGGGCGTCGGAGCGCCGCCAGCGGCTGCGCGCGGCCCTGGCCGGGCTCATGGGGGTGGACGCCGCCCATGTGGCGCTGGTGCCGAACACTTCGGCCGGGGTGGTGGACATCGCGCTGTGCCTGCCCTGGCAGCCGGGCGACCGGATCCTGCTCTTTCGTGGCGAGTTTCCCACCAACATCACGCCCTGGCAGGTGGCCGCGGCCCGTCATGGCCTTGAGCTGGTGTGGATGGACGCCGACGACTTCCGATTGGACCGTGATCGGGCCCTGAAGGAGTTGGCCAGGCACCTGGCTGCCGGGATCCGTCTGGTAGCGGTGAGCGTGGTGCAGTTCAGCACCGGCCAACGCATGCCCATGGCGGCGTTCGGCGCACTTTGCGAGAAGTACGGTGCCGAACTATTCGTCGATGCCATCCAGTGTCTGGGCGGCGCGCCTCTGGATGTCGCCGGCCTCGGCATCCACTACCTCAGCGCCGGCGGCCACAAGTGGCTCATGGGGCCTGAGGGCACCGGCGTCCTCTACGTCGCGCCCCAGTGCGCCGCGGCTCTGCGGCCTGAGGTGGCCGCCTGGCTCAGCCACGAGTCGCCCTTCGAGTTCCTCTTCAAGGGCCCCGGTCACCTGGTCTACGACCGCTCCATCGTGGCGGGGGCGCGCCTGGTCGAGGGCGGCGCATTCAACGTGCTCGGCGTGGCCGGATTGGAGGCCAGCGTTGGCCTCATCAGCCAGCTGGGGGTGGAGCACATCTACGCCCACGTGCAAGCGTGGCATGACGCCATCGAGCCCGAGCTGGCGGCGCGCGGGTTTGTCAGCGGCCGCATGGCGGACCCGGACGGACGCTCGGGAATTCTGAGCACCCAGCCGCCAGGCACCGCAGGAGCCGCCGCTTGGGCCCGGGCGTTGGCCGACCACGGCGTCTCCTGCGCCAGCCCCGACGGATGGCTGCGCATGGCGCCGCACTGGCCCAACGCCATCGCCGAGACGACGCGGGTGGTCGCGGCCATCGACTCGATCCTGGCAGCCGGCGGGCCGCCGGCTTGAAGATCCGCACTCGCCAAAGCGCGTCTGCCGTTCTGACCCCCTCCATCCGCCTCCCCTTCGGCCGTCTCCCCTTCCGCCCCTCTCCCCTTCGGCCGTCTCCCCTTCCGCTCCTCTCCCCTTCGGCCGTCTCCCCTTTTGCCCCTCTCCCCTTCGGCCGTCTCCCCTTTTGCCCCTCTCCCCTGTGCTCCGACCACGTGCTACGCTGCGCGCTTCATCGCGTCGCGAGGCCGCCAGGGCCGCACGAGGATCACCATGACGAATCAACGTCTTGCCCGCCGCGGCGCCTTTCGGGCGTTCGCCACCGCTCTCGCGCTCGCCGGGGTTCTTGTCGGCTGCGCTCAGGACGTCGGCCTGATCGACCGGGTCCAGCCAGGTGCGCTGCACAAGAAGGCATTTGACGGCGAGTGGTACTTCCAACGGACCGTCGTCGACGCGCCCTACACCGTCGGCTACACCTTCGTCGGCGAGGCCGAGGAGCTTGAGCGCGTCCGCTGGGACATCACCGAGACCCACCTGGTCGCGTACCGCGCCTACGACTTCATCGCCGGCACCGACCTCGACCACGGCAAGCGGGCTCATCCCGGCGAGAGCGTGCACGGCCAACCGGTGGCGATCTACCCGATCACCAAGCACTTCGATGTTCAGCGCGAGTACAACAGCAACACCGGCGAGCAGGTCAACGTGCTCATCGAGAATGATGGCGACCGCCCGTGGTACGAGCGCACCCACATCCGCGTCGACTGGTCGCAGAACCTCGCACCAAATTTCCTCTTTACGATCGACACTATCAAGACGCAGCCTGTCGCTTGGGCGATCACCGACCCCGCCGATCCCGACGCGATGACGATGGCCTGGCGCGACACCGCTCGGCCCAGCGGTTGGCGGGACACCCGCGACCCGGCGACCCAGCGCGATGCCAAGGACCCGGGCTACATCGATTTTGTCGCCAAGGTGCAGGCGACCCCGGAGGTCTACGATGTCTGGGATCCCGATTGGGGCCCTTGGAGTGCTCCAGCATGCTGGTTCTACCTCAACGAGGACTGCAAGGCGGCCGAGCTGAAGATCCGCACGTCGCTGCTGCGGGTCGATCCCAACGACGACTACGAGCCGCTTGAGTATCCCGACAACGTGATCGCCCGCGACGGCGACGGCGAGGCTATTCGGGTTATCGAGGACGTCGAAATCGACGGCAACGACATCGCCCACAGCAAGGGACTGCGCCGCGACGCCGACGGCGAGCTGGTCCGCGTTCCCTGGTTCGACAAGTTCGGCTACTTCCGCGCCGAACGTTTTGGCTACGACGAGCGCTACGGCGAGGTCGAGTCGGCGCGTCGCTACTTCATCTCGCGCTGGAACATCTGGCAAAACAGCCAAGCGGCCGACGGCACGCCGATCCCCATGGCAGAGCGCGCGACCCGGCCCATCGTCTACTACCTCGGCCAGGGCTTCCCCGAGGCCCTGATTCCGGCCGCCAAAGAGCTCGAGCGACAGTGGGACGAGACCTACCGGCGGACCGTGGCGGCGCTGCGTGGCGTCGAGCCCGAGGCCGTCGAGCAGATCTTCTTTGTGAAGCCAAACACCCTCGCGGCGAGCGCCGACGGCAGCCTGACCGATCGGGGCCAGCGCGTCGGTGACCTGCGCTATGCGCTGCTCAACGCTGTTGTTGAGCCGACCCGTGCCGGCCTGCTCGGCTACGGGCCGTCGTCGACCGATCCGACAAACGGCCGCATCGTCGCGGCCAGCGCCAACGTCTACGTCGGTCCGCTGAAGACCTTTGCGACCTATGGCCGTGACATCATCCGCCTGGCTCGTGGCGAGATCGATCCCGAGGAATATGGCCTGGGTCACATCGCCGAAGGCGAGGTGCGTGCGGCGCTCGCCGTGTTCGCGCCCAGCAGCG
>CALGHC010000251.1 GCA_937915965.1 uncultured Myxococcales bacterium | reverse complement strand
GGCATGCTGGGGCGTGGGCGTAGATGCCCCGCGGGACTCTGGCTGCGGTTGGCTCGCCGAGAGTGGCACAGCCGGCGGCGACACCGCGGGCCGGGACGGGCGCACGGCGCGGCTCAGCGTCGATGGTCCGGCCTGCAGCAACCCCTCAACCCGCGCCGCAAGCTCGGCGACGTCAACTAGCGAGGCGGCGCGACACAGCCGCACCATGCCGACCTCAAGGACCAGGCGCGGGTGCCGTGCGCGGGCGACCAACTCTGCCAACTCGAGCAGCACGTGTGCGAGGCGTTCGAGCTCGCCGGTTGACGCGGCCTTGGTCACCACCTCGAGCTGCTCGATCTCGCTCGACGCCCGATCGACGAGATCGCGCGCGGCCGTGCCAGCGAGGCGCACCACCAGGGCGTCGCGGGCTTCGAGCGCCAGCGTGCGCGCCAGCGTGCGTAGATCCATGCCGTGGTTGTGAGCGGCGCCGACGGCCTGCAGGGCCGCGACGACGTCGCGATCGACCAGGGCACTCAGCAACGCGGCCATGCGATTGCGGTCGGCGACGCCGAGGAGGGCGGCGACGTCGGCGGCCACCATGCGATCGCCCCCGAAGGCGATCACCTGATCGAGCACCGACAGCGCGTCGCGCATCGATCCGTCGCCCTCCCGGGCGATCAAGTACAAGGCCTCGGTCTCGACCTCGACACCCTCAGACGTGCAGATCGCGGCGAGCTTGGCGACGACCTCGTTGGAGCGTATGCGGCGAAAATCGTAACGCTGGCAGCGGGATCGAATGGTCACCGGTAGCCGCTGTGGATCCGTGGTCGCGAGGATGAAGACGACGTGGGCGGGCGGCTCTTCGAGGGTCTTGAGGAAGGCGTTGGCTGCCTCATTGGTCAGCATGTGCGCTTCGTCGATGATGTAAATCTTGTTTCGGTCACGAGCAGGGGCGTAGCCGACCCCCTCGCGCAGCTCGCGGATCTCGTTGATGCCGCGGTTCGACGCTGCATCCAATTCGTGCACATCGATCGCGGTGCCGGTGGCGATCTCACGGCAGGCCGAGCAGGTGCCGCACGGCGTGGCCGTTGGCCCGTGCTCGCAGTTGAGCATCTTGGCGACGATACGTGCTGTCGAGGTCTTGCCCGTGCCGCGGGCGCCGCAGAAGAGAAAGGCATGCGCCACGCGCCCCATCTGGATCGCGTTGGTCAGGGCACGAGCGATGTGCTCCTGGCCGATCAACTCGGCGAGATTCGCGGGGCGGTACTTGCGGGCGAGGACAACGTAGGCCACCGCTCAACCTCCCGAGGCGCGCTGAACACAGGGCGCTTTGCGACAGTAGCCTTGCCGCCGGGCAAGCACCACAAGGGTGCCGAACCACCGCGGTCAGGCAGCATCCAGGGCGGGAGCCCATGGGGAGGGTGAGTCGTGGCCAGGGCCGGCGGCACACGGCTTTGCCGCTACCGTTGCTTCCTCCCGGACCTGGCGGAATTCGCAGCGCCACCGTTGCCGCCGGCCCTGGCCACGACCTCGTCCTCCCATGTCCTGTGTCTGCCCGCGCGCTGCCGGGGTGCGCTCGGATGAACCGGTCCCCGGGGGGACAGGCACGACGCGCCCGGCAGGAGAAAGCCCGCTGCCCGCAGCGCGACCGCCGGTCGTCCTGAACGGCAGTCGCCTGGCGGAGAGACGGGGATTCGAACCCCGGGTACCCTTTCAGGCACACCCGCTTTCCAGGCGAGTACCATAAACCACTCGGACATCTCTCCGGTGGGGCAGGCAGGCTCTCTGGCGTATCACCGCCCGACCGATGTCGATCGGTGTCGACCGACGTCGATGGGCGGGGCGCGAGCAGACTGTGGCGGAGAGCGAGGGATTCGAACCCCCGGTACCCTCTCGGGCACACCTGATTTCGAGTCAGGCACCTTCAACCACTCGGACAGCTCTCCAACCGTTTCGCCTGACCGTTGGCCGGCAAAACGCGAACGCCGCTCGGGCGACCGCGGCCGAATGGTAGAGGGCGGGTCGCTGGATTTCAAGCCCGGATCGCGGCAAACACGAGGCCGACCTAGCCGGCTTCGCTACCCCGCCGATCGGCGCCGCGCAGGGACGCAAAGAAACCCGAAAGCATCGCGCTGGCTGGTTCGCGGCAGACGCCTTCGGTGACGATCATCCGGTGGTTGAGGCGCTCGTCGTGGCCAAGCTGATAAAGCGACACGGCAGCGCCGGCCTTTGGGTCGCGGCATGCGAACACCAGTCGACCCACACGCGCGTTGACGGTGGCGCCCATGCACATCGGGCAGGGTTCCAGCGTGACGTAGAGGGTGCAGTCGACCAGACGCCAGGTGCCGAGCTTCCTGCCCGCTTCGCGCAGCGCGAGGATCTCGGCGTGAGCGGTGGGATCGCGGTCGCGTTCGCGACGGTTGGCAGCGACGGCGACGATCTCGCCTTCATGAGCGACGACTGCTCCGATCGGAACATCGCCAGCTCGACCCGCCTCTTCGGCGGCCTCCAGGGCAAGCTGCATACAGATGTCATCGTCTGGGATCATCGAAAGCTCGGAACTGGGGCGGCCCAAAACGAGGAACGCCCTGCGCTCCCCGATGGGATGCAGGGCGTTCGGGGCGGGCTCAGCAGGGCTCGAACCTGCAACCTTCGGTTCCGTAGACCGATGCTCTATCCAATTGAGCTATGAGCCCGGCGGAGTTGGTCGACCTGACGCTCGGATCGCGTTCGCTGGCGTCCACAAGGAGCCAGTGATTGCAGCAGCGTGCTGGCGGAGAGAGGGGGATTCGAACCCCCGGAGAGGATTGACTCCCCTCAACGGTTTAGCAAACCGTCGCCTTCAGCCACTCGGCCATCTCTCCAGTGGCGCTCGACATGACCGCATCGGTCTACCCGACTCGATCCTGTCTGCCCTGCCTGCCGTCTCCACCGTGTCTGCTGACGCATCCCCGCGCGGTGTGATGGTCATCCACCGAGACGACCGTTTGGCGGTCGCCCGGCACCAGAGAATCACTGCGGGCGGAGGAGGAGGGATTCGAACCCCCGGAGGCTTGCACCTCAACGGTTTTCAAGACCGCCGCCTTCAACCGCTCGGCCACTCCTCCAGCGTCCTAGGGTGGGCCCAGAGGACAATGGCGGTGACGCGCCTCGTCACGATCCGTTCGACTGTCAGGTCGCTCGCCTCTCGGGAGCGCTGCACGCGCGATTCCGGACGCACCGGGGTCTCGCGGCGGCCGGTTTTAGCGGCATACCGTCAGGGATGCAAGGGGCGCACTCAGTTTGGCACCGCATGGCGGCGCGGCGGTCGTGCTACGCGGGCGGCTGCGTCGGTTGCCGACGGGCAGGAGCGCGGCGCATGCTCGCCGGCGGGAGGTAGCCCGTGGACTTGCTCGACCATATCGTCGAAGTAGCCGCGCAGATCGCGACGGGGCAGCGCGAGGTTGGCGCCGCCCTCACCGCGGACGTGGCGCAAAGCACGGGCATCGATGACCGCAGCCTGGAGCGGCTGGTGGGCCTGTGGGCGACGAGCTGGACGCCGGAGCGCGCGAGCGCAATGCGACGGCGACGTGACGAGCTCGCGTCGTCGCGGGGACGCCGACCGGTCGAGACCGCGGTCATCGTCGCCCCGGGAAACCTGCCTGTGGCGACCTGGCAGGCTCTGATCGAGGCCCTGGTTGCCGGCAGCAAGGTGCGCATCAAACCGAGCGCCGGTGACCCCCACTCGGCACAACGACTTGTCGATGTGCTCGCCGCTCGCGATGCAAGGCTGCGCGAGCGGGTCGAGATCGTGCAGGTCGAGCGCGGTGACGAGGGCGGCTGGCGCCGCCTACTCGCCGGCGCATCCGCGCTGCTGGTCTACGGGGGTGACGACGCTGTGGCTGCGGTCACCGAATTGGCGCGCATCTGCGGTTGGCGAGGCCAGCTGCGCAGCCACGGCCACAAAGTGTCGCTCGGCTGGCTCGATGCGGCGGATCTCGACGACCTGGATCGGGGCGATCCGACGGCCACTGCGACGCTGACCGGTATCGTGCACGATGCGTTGCTGGCGGATGGCCGGGGCTGCCTGTCCGTACGCGCGCTGATCGCTGAGACCAAGGACCCCGCGAGGATCGCTCGCCTGCACGCTCAAGTTGTCGCGCTCGTGCCGGAGATCGCCGCCGTCCTGCCGTCCGGGCGGTTCGCCGCCGACCAGATCGCCGCCCGACGCATGCTGATCGAAAATGGGCGCTTCGAGGCGGCGCTGGGCACGGCCCTCGTCACCGAAACCGGCGACGCGGTCATTTGTAGCCGCATTTCGGCGCCGTCGGCGCTGACGCTCACCGACCTGGGCCCCGGCGGCCGCGCCCTGATGATCTTGCCGACCGCGAGCCGCGACGAGCGACATCGCCTGCTGGCACCGCTGCGCCGTCACCTCGCAGGCCTCGCCGTGAGCCGCCGTTCGCTGG